>JALWIX010000038.1:0-13002 GCA_027082175.1 Campylobacterales bacterium | reverse complement strand
TGCTCGCTCTCGAAACTCCTTGAGTTTCAAACTCGCATATACTACAAGCTTTCGCAAAGGCACGCAAGCAAAGCAGTTTGCTTGCTAAAACCCTTACGGTTTTTGCCTTTGCTCATCTAAAAGGGATTCCTCTTTTGGTATCTAAAACAAATTTTGCTAAATTCTTTACGTACTCATTATCGCTTTCTTCATACAGCCTTCTTGCGGTTTCTTGTAAAGGCTGACCGCTTAAAAAAAGCTCTTTATACGCCTTTTTTAAAACATCTACCGCTTCACGTCCTAGCTTTCTTCTAAGTCCAACTAAGTTTAAACCCTTTAAAACGGCTCTGTTTCCCTCTGCAAGGCAATAAGGAGGTATATCTTGAGATACGGCGCTAGCTCCGGCAATCATAGCATAATCACCAATTTTTACAAACTGATGTATAGGAGTCATTCCTCCTATCACCACGTTATCGCCTAGCTCAACGTGACCGGCAAGGGTTGCCGCGTTGGCTAAAATGCAGTCATTGCCTATCTTGCAATCGTGAGCTATATGAACATATCCCATAAAAAAGTTATTATCTCCTATAACGGTTTTTCCGCCTCCTCCTTTGGTTCCAGGATTAAAAAGACAAAACTCTCTTATAACGTTTCCATCGCCTATAATTAACTCCACATCTTCACCGGCATATTTTAGGTCTTGAGGTTGAGAACCTACAATCGCATAGGAAAAAATTTTGCAATTCTTCCCCACTTTTGTTTTTCCGTATACGCAAGCGCCTTGCAAAATCTCGCAGTTATCACCTATTTCGGCATCTTTTGATATAAAAACATTTGCTTCTATCTTCACGTTTCGACCGATTTTAGCTCCATCTTCTATTATCGCTCTATCAGAAATCATTTAATGTTCCTCATTTATCAACTACCATAGCTTTAAGTTCGGCTTCCGCGACCAACTTATCATCAACGTAAGCTTTGCCTTCTAATACCCAAATAGCCCCCTTATGTTTTATAACGTTTATCTTATAAACAAGTCTATCTCCTGGTCTTACAGGATTTCTAAACTTAGCTTTATCTATGCTCATAAAGTAAACTACTTTATCTTGGGCGCTCTCTTGCTCCTCTTCATTCATACTCTTAAATGCCAAAACGCCGCCTGCTTGCGCCATTCCTTCGATAATCATTACACCCGGATATATTGGGTGATCAGGAAAATGACCCTGAAAAACTTGTTCGGCAATAGTTACGTTTTTATATCCTTCTATATACTGGTTTGCTTTTATATCCGTAACTCTATCTATAAGTAAAAAGGGAAATCTATGAGGGAGTATTTTTTGAATCTCTATAACGTCCAACATTATATTCCTTTATAAAAGTTTTGGCCAATTTAAATTTGGGACAATTTTATCTTAAAGTTACTAAATTTTCTCTAACATCATTATATAGTTCGCTTTTTAAATATATTTCAACTTTTTTTTGAGGAATTTGTTCCACTATTATAATAGGAGAGGTATCGCAGTCTCCTAAAGAGAGCTTTTTTCTAACATCTATCTCCTTTTGTATCTCGATAGGAGAAAAAATCAACTCTTTTAGACTCTTAAAACTATAACCGCTAAGTTTATTAAAAAGTTCAAGCTCTATAAATCTTACCTCTTCCCTGTTTAAATAGTAAACATCATTTAATGAAAACTCTATTTTACCTTTTGTATACTCTCTTTTCAAAGTAGAATAAAAAAGAAAATATGATGGGACAACTCTTTTATCCACTTTAACAAAAGCCCTTAAAATCCTATAATTTAAAAATTTATGCCTAATTATTCTATATTTTTTGCCCTCATTCTCAAGTTCTATCCTATCACTGTATAATTTTAGCCTCTCTTCGATAGAAGCGGGTAAAATCTGATTGTTTATAGGAGACAATAGCTCATCTAAAAATATGTTTTGCTCCTCCCTTTGCTTTTTAAGCCCAAACATACATCCGCAATAATCTTGCCTGTAAAGTTGTTCCTCTTTCGTGACTCTTGCTTGATCTTGAGTTCCACCCTTTGCTCTATAATCTACAAAAACAAACTCTAATCCCAACTCTTTATCAACTCTTCTAGCAGACTCTTTTAACTGCTCTTGAGACTTTTTAGGGCTTACCAATAAAGTTGTAGTATATCTTTTCTCGCCAAGTTCTTTTGCCTTTTTTGCGGCCACTTCCAAACGTCTATCAAAGCAGACCGTACATCTAGCGCCCTTTTCTGGCTCATTCTCTAATCCTCTAACCGCTGCAAGCCAATTTTCAAAATCGTACTCTCCTTCTATAAGCTCTACCCCCAATCTTTTACAACTTCTTTTTACGTCTAAAAATCTTAGTTTATATTCACTATATGGATGAATATTTGGATCATAAAAAAAGGCTATCAACTTTTCGTTCGGAAAATCTTTTTTAAGTTTTTCTATAAAAAAGTGGCTATCTACGCTACAACAAATATGAACTAACATTTTCCTCCATTATCTTTGTTTTAACTAATCAAGCTCTTTTACCCAATCTTCAGCAACGGCGTCACTAGGCATTCTCCAATCACCTCTGGGACTTAAAGATATGGTGCCTACTTTCGGTCCATCCGGCATACAGCTTCTTTTAAACTGATTTGCAAAAAATCTCTTAATAAAGACTTTTAGCCATTTTTTTATAGTCTCTTTTTCATACTTTTGTCCAAACGCGATCTTTGCTAGATATACTATCTTTTTAGGTTCAGCTCCATACTTAAAAAAATGGTAAAGAAAAAAATCGTGAAGCTCATAAGGACCTATTATCTCTTCCGTTTTTTGCTCAATCTTTTCTTCTTTGCTAGGAAGTAGTTCAGGCGACACTGGCGTGGAGATTATATCTTTTAAAATATTTGCCACCTTATCATCCATTTTTGAAGCCGCCCACTCTATCACATATCTAACCAAAGTTTTAGGAACGGAAGCGTTGACATTATACATAGAGATATGATCTGCGTTATATGTAGAAAAGCCCAACGCTATCTCGCTTAAATCTCCGGTTCCTACAACTATACCGCCCTCTTTATTGGCTATATCCATAAGGATTTGTGTTCTCTCTCTTGCTTGAGCGTTTTCGTAAGTTACGTCGTGCGACTTAGGATCGTGTTCTATATCTTTAAAATGCTCCAAAACGGCATCTTTAATATCAATCTCTCTAAAATCGACTCCCAAATGTCTACATAAAGCTTTTGCATTTTTATAAGTTCTAATAGTTGTTCCAAATCCAGGCATTGTAACGGCTATGATATTTTTGATATCCATTTTTAAAAGTCGCATCGTCTTTACGCAGACTAAAAGCGCCAATGTAGAGTCAAGACCTCCTGAAATTCCTATGATGAGTTTTGGATTTCCTATATGCTCTACCCTCTTTGCCAAACCGGCCGTTTGTATATTAAAAATCTCTTCACATCTACTGTCTCTCAAAGCCGGATTTGATGGAACAAAAGGGTGTGGATCGATAAATCTTTTTATATCCGTAAGTTTGTTAGTATCGTAAGTTTTAACAAATCTAAACTTTTCTATATCTTCATCTTTAAAAGATGTTTCGCTAACTCTAGTATATTTTAACTTTTCTACGTCTATATCGGAGTAAACAATCTGACTCTCTCTTTGAAACCTTTTATTTTCGCTCAATACAGTACCGTTTTCAGCTATTATAAGATGCCCCCCGTAAACAAGGTCTGTTGTTGACTCATATACCCCGCTAGAAGCGTAAACATAAGCGGCTATACATCTTGCGCTCTGAGTCTTTACTAATTCTCGTCTATACTCGTATTTGCCTACATACTCGTTACTTGCTGATAGATTAAAGATTATCTGCGCTCCGGCAATAGATTGATATAAAGATGGAGGAGTCACCGCCCATAAATCTTCACATATCTCAACACCAAAAACTGTCTCGTCTGTCTCAAACAAAATATCTAAACCAAATGGTACGACTTTATCTAAGATTTTTAAAGACTCATTTTTTATATCTTTTCCGCTAACAAACCACCTCTTTTCATAAAACTCTCTATATGTGGGAAGATACTTTTTGGGTACCACTCCCAAAACTTCGCCTTTTTGACATACAAAAGCGCCGTTGTACAACCTATTTTTAAATAATATCGGCGCGCCGACTATAAAGATGATATTTAACTCTTTAGTTTTTTCTAATATATATTTTAGTCCCTTTTTAACCTCGCTATTTATCACTTTTTGAAAAAAAAGATCGCTAGCGCTATAGCTTGTTAGAGAAAGCTCCGGAAAAACTAAAATCGATGTACTATTTTTTTCCGCTTCAAAAACCAACCGTACAATCTCTTGAACGTTTTTCTCTACGCTGCCTACCCAAACTTTTGGTGAAGCAGCGGCAACTCTTAAAAATCCGTACATCTTTACTCTCTGTTTTCAAAAATCTCAATTTTTTGGATGATATCTCCTTGATCTATCATATCGAGCGTCATAAAAGAAGAGGCGTCATTCTCCTCTATCTGCCCAAAAACTGTATGTACTCCGTCAAGATGAGGACAATCTACAAAACAGATAAAAAATTGACTTCCGCCGGTATCTCTTCCGGCGTGAGCCATAGAGATAGCTCCTCTTTTATGTTTATGTATATTTTTATCACATTCGCAAGGAATCGCCCAGCCAGGACCCCCCGTGCCTGTTCCGCTAGGGCATCCTCCTTGTGCCATAAAACCTTTTATGACTCTATGAAAGTTTAATCCCTCATAAAAACCCTCTTTTGCTAAATGAGCAAAATTGGCTACCGTGTTTGGAACCTCTTCGGGAAACAGTTTTATCCAGATATCTCCTTTATCTTTTATTACAATTTTAGCCCACTGAAATTTTTGTAGCTCATCTTTAGAAAGATCGTAAGTTTTAAGTTTTTTACCAAATCTTGAAAACATCCTTTTCCTTTTTATACAAATTTAAACTATTTTTAATTATACCAAATAATTTCACCCAATTTTTTGTTTCATTTTGATAAAATATCCGAAATAATTCCAAATCAAAAGGACTAAAATATGAAAAAAATTACTTCTATCTTGCTATCAACAGCGGCGGCGTCAACACTCTTTGCAGCGGCATACAAAATCCCGGAGCAATCAGTCAAATCGGTAGCCCTAGGAGCCGCTTACGTTGCTGGAGCGGACGAGGCGGACGCGAGTTACTTTAACCCGGCGAATATGAGTTTTATGGATGATGGACAAAAGTTTGAGCTCTCTTTGACTGCTATCTATCTTCCAAAAGTAAAATATGAAGGAGAACAGATAGTCTCAACCTCTCCTCTTACGACAATTGGCGCCGATAATAAAACTAAATCGGAATCTTTTCTTATACCTCATTTACATTTTGTTTCAAAACCTTACGGAAAGTTTAGATACGGTTTATCGCTTACGACTCCGGCTGGACTTTCAAAAAGATGGGAGAATGAACCTCAAACTTGGTTCGCTAAAGAGTTTACGTTAAGAGTGGCAGAGTTTAATCCAACCTTTTCCTATTTGGTAAATGAAAACTTCTCTATTGGCGGCGGATTAAGAGCAGTATTTACAGATGGAAAGATAAAATTTACGCCTCCAGTTAGTTCTACAACATCACTTGATTATGATCTAGACGGAGATATAAGAACCTCTTACGGTTATAACCTCGCTTTAAGTTATAGATTTGACGAGAGTTTAATAGTTTCCGCGACATATAGATCAAAAGTTAATCTTAAAGAAAAAGGAGACGCCACAATTACAACTTATGTAAACGGTTCGGTTGCAGGAAGCGTAACTACGACAGGAAGAGTAACGGTTCCTCTTCCGGCAACATATATTATAGCAACCGCATTAAAAATTAACGAAAAAGCCAAATTTGAATTAGTTTACGAAAGAACTTTATGGAGCAGTTACGAAAGTTTGGATATAACTTTCGATAACGCGTCAACATATGATGTTCATAAAGAAAAGAGCTGGGAAGACACAAACACTTTTAGAGTGGGACTTACCTATAAAAATAGCGATAAACTCACGACAATGTACGGCTTTGCCTACGATCAAACGCCGATTCCTAGTAGAACTTTAGGTTACGAACTACCAGACAGCGACGCTTTGATCTTTTCGCTAGGCGCTCTTTACAAAGCAACCGAAGATATCAAAATCGGCATAGCATATCTATATGATTATAAACTAGAAAGAACTATTGAACTTTCAGACCAAAATATCAACGGTATTGTTGGAACTTTTTCCGACGGCGGAGCCCATCTATTAAATCTATCTTTAAACTATAGGTTCTAAAATGCTCGAATACAGATTCAACAGCTTTTATGAAATCCTTTCGCTTCACGCTCAAAAAAGGCCAAAACATACGGCCCTTTTTGACGGAGATAGAAAAATCTCATATAAAAGGTTGAAACTTAAAGTAGATACTTTTGCTAGGTTTTTAGAATTTATCGGGATAAAAGAGAACGATAAAATAGGCATATTGGTAGCAAATTCGCCCGAATTCATAGTTTCATTTCTAGCCGCCGGCAAATTAGGGGCAATCCCAGTACCCATTAACACCTTTTTAAAAGAGGAAGAGATAGCCTATATCCTAAACGACTCCGGCGCAAAGATTCTAATCTCATCGGCAAAGTTCTCAAAAGAGACCAAAAATCTTTTTGATAAAACCTCTATCCAAAAGATTATATGGGAGGGAGATTTTGAGGAGCTTGACGAGAGAAATATAAGCTTTAAAGAGATTTTATCAAACCTAGAATCCCACGAAAAAACACTTTTCAATGCCGATATAGATCATATTGCTACTATAATATACACTTCAGGCACTACCGGTAAACCAAAAGGCGCTATACTTACTTACAGAAATATATTTTCTAACATATTGGGAGTGGAAAAACTATTAACAATCACGCCAAAAGATAGATTTATTGTCTATTTGCCTATGTTTCACTCATTTACTTTAACGGTAACCGTACTTCTTCCGCTATATTTTGCTAGTCCCATCGTTATAGTTAGATCCATAATGCCTTTTTCAAATATAATCAAACAGGTTCTTTTAAAAAGAGTGACTATTTTTACCGGAGTTCCCGATGTTTACAAAGCTTTATCAAAAGCAAAACTTCCTTGGTATTTTCACTGGTTCAACAAAGTCAAATTTTACATTAGCGGAGCCGCTGCGCTTCCAGAAGATACTTTAAAAAGATTTAGCCAAAAATTTAAAAAAGGAAAGCTCCTAGAGGGCTACGGACTTAGCGAATGTTCTCCGGTAGTTGCGGTAAATCTTCCCAAAAAACAAAAACCAAAATCGGTGGGTCCGGCAATCCCTGGAGTTGAAGTCAAAATAGTAGATGAAGATATGGTAGAACTTCCATTGGGAGAGATAGGAGAGATTATAGTAAAAGGCGACAATGTAATGCAAGGCTACCTAAATCGCCCTGAAGCCACGTCGGAAACTATAGTAAACGGATGGCTAAGAACCGGAGATTTGGGATATATAGACGAAGAGGGGTTTATTTATATAGTAGATAGAAAAAAGGACTTAATTATCTCAAAAGGTATTAACATCTACCCAAGAGAGATAGAAGAGATATTGATGAACAATCCTTACATTAAAGCCGCAGCCGTAATAGGTCAAAAGGATGAAAAAAGCGGAGAAGTGCCTATAGCTTACGTTGAAATTGAGGAGGATGCTAAAATCAGCGAAAATGAGATAAAAAAATACCTAAAAGAGCACCTAGCCAATTTTAAAATACCAAAATCGGTATTTATAGTGGACGAACTTCCAAAAAACGCCACCGGAAAAGTCTTAAAAAGAGTTCTAAAAGAAAAACTTAACAAAGTCGATAAATCTTAAAAATGGAAAAAATGAAAATAGCAATAGTTGGCGTCGGAGGAGTAGGAGGATATTTAGGCGCAAAATTGTCCAAAGTGACTAAAGTAGACCTAATTTCGCAAAATCCTCAAAATCTTGAAGATGGTATCGTGTTGATAGAAGATGGCAAAAAGAGTCTTTATAAAAACTTTAACATCTATCAAACTCCTCCAAAAGATATAGTTTACGACTGCGTTATTTTTGCCGTCAAAAGTTATATTTTAAAAGAAGCCGTAAAAAATATAGAAAATAACGTATCAAAATATACTGTAATCTTGCCTCTTTTAAACGGTATAGAACCTTATGAAATTTTAAAAAATAGTTTTAAAGACTCAAACGTAGTTAAAGGAGCTATATATATTATCTCAAATAAAACGGGCAAAAACGAGATAACCTTAAAAGGAAAAGGCGCATATATAGTTTTTGGAAAAGATTATGAAGTTAATTCTCTCTTATGGTTAAAAGAACTTTTTGAAAAATCTGGCATTAAGACTAAACTTACAAAACAGATAGATAAAGAGGTCTGGAAAAAGTATCTATTCATTGCGGCAACCGCGGCACTTACGAGCTATTATAAAGCCACATTCGGCGAGATAGGTAAAAAACGTCTAAAAGAGTATGAGAGCCTACTTGATGAGATTATCCAGATAGCGAACGAAAAAGGCGTATCTTTAGATGAAGATGATAAAAAAAGAGCAATAGAGCTTCTTTTAAAATCTCCCCCAAACTCAAAAACATCTATGCAGCTTGATTTTGAAAATAAAACTAAAACAGAAATAGAGAATATCTTAGGTTATTTAGCTAAACAACATAAAAACGAAAAAAATTCTAAAATCAAAAAAATATACGACGAGTTAAAACCCAAAAATCAAATCTGATTTATTCCCCTGGCCTTAAGGCCGGGGATTTTGATTAAAACTGAGATATGCCGCACAATTTTAATAAAGCTTCGCTATTAGGTTCACGCCCCGCAAACGCTTTGAAACTCTCCATTGCCGGTCTGCTTCCACCTTTACATAAAATCTCTTTAAAATAACTCTCACTAATCTCATCATTATATATTCCGTTGTCTACAAACATAAAATAAGCATCCGCGCTTAGCACTTCAGCCCATTTGTAACTATAATACCCAGCAGCATATCCCCCTGCAAAAATATGAGAAAAACCCCACTGGAATTTGTTATATTTTGGAGGTTTTACCACGGAGACTTCATCTCTTACTTCATCCAATATCTTTTGAACCTCTTTTGAGCTTTTTGCCCCCATATGAACCAGCATATCAAAAAGTCCAAATTCCAACTGCCTTACCATAGCCATAGCCGATTGAAAGTTCTTAGACTCAATAAGTCTCTCTATCATCTCTTCACTTAAAGGCTCATCTGTTTCATAATGGTAAGCAAACTCTTTTAAAACCTCTTTTTCATACGCAAAATTTTCCAAAAACTGACTTGGAAACTCTACAGCATCCCACTCAACACCTGCTATACCGCTAACCGCCGGCTCATTTACAGTGCTTAGTAAATGATGCAACGCGTGTCCCATCTCGTGAAAGAGAGTCTCCACATCGCTGGGTCTAAGCAAAGATGGAGCCTCTTTTGTAGACTCGGCAAAATTTGCCACTATGTAAGCTATCGGCAATACCTCTTTTCCACTTTCATCAATATGATGCGTGATCCACTCATCCATCCACGCTCCACCTCTCTTGCCCTCTCTGCTTTCCAAATCCATATAGAGTCTGCCTATTTTTTTTCCTAATCTACTTAATTCGTAGCAGCTCACGCTCTCATGCCATACCGGAGTATCAACTTTTTCAAAATCCAATTTAAAAAGTTTTTTTAAAAATCTAAATAGCCCCTCAATAGTTCTGTTTTTTTCAAAAAAAGGTCTGTATAAGTCTTCATCTATGTTAAATTTCTCTTTTTTTAGTTTTTCGCTAAAGTAAGCTAAATCATAAGCTTGAAGCTCTGTGTTAAACCCTTTCTTTTTCGCAAAATTTTTAAGTTCTTCAAACTCTTTTTGGGCTTGCGCTTTACTTTTTCTCGCCAACTCTTTCAAAAACTCCACAACAATTTTTGGTTCTGCGGCCATTTTGGTCTTTAAACTAAGCTCGGCATAATTGTTAAATCCCAAAAGTTTTGCCTTTTCATCCCTTAACTCTAAAATTTTCTCTATTAACTCCTCATTTTGCGGAGCTCTAGTGACGTATGCGCGATAAAGCTCTTCTCTCTTTTCTCTATTGCTTCCATATGTCATATATGCTATATAGCTTGGCTGTTTTAATGTAAATCTAAAAAAAACTTTTCCCTCTTTTTCTATCTTAGCCGCCGCTATATCCCTTTTTGGAAGCTCTTTTACATCCTCGTAATCTTCTAATAACATCTCATAGCTATCGGTAGCTTTTAAAAGGTTTTGAGCAAATTTGGAAGTTAGTTCGCTAAGTTCGATATTTATCTCTTTTAGCCTATCTTTTTTACTCTTTGGTAACCCAACTCCGCTTAGTTCAAACTCTAAAAGCAGGTCTTTTAAAACTTTTTTCTCCTCATCGTTTAAATATTCACTCTCATTATTCATAATCTCTTTTAAATAAGCATATATATCTTCATTTTGTCCGAGCTCGGTATGATAACGGCTTATTTCCGGCAAGAGCTGATTATATACCTCTTCAGTCTTAGGAGAGTTTTTAACATAGTTCAAATGAGAAATAGGGCTAAAATAAAAGCCAAGTTTTTCCTCCATCAGCTGCAAAGGTCTTACAAAATTTTTATAGTTTTTCTTATCTTGCTTTAAAAGCTCTTTAACTCTTTTTCTATTTTCTTCTATAGTTTTTAAAACCAACTCTTTTTGATTGTCTAAATTATCTTCGCTAACTCTAAATTCGACAAAACTCATAAATTCTCCTCCAAAATTTTTTCTATATTTTTACAAAATTTTTCAAAGTCGGGCAATTTCAACGCCGCTTCTCTCTGTTTTTTACCCCATATAGGCTCGGGGAAATAGCTATCTTCTTTAAATCTAGCCATTATATGCCAATGCACCTGTGGAACATAGTTTCCAAATGAGGCTATGTTTATCTTCTCAGGTTTGAAATATTTTATCATCTCTTTTTCGATTAATTCCAACGCTTTAAAAATATGCCTTTTAGTCTTTTCATCACATTCGCTCATCTCTTTGCATTTTTTCTTAGCAAATATCTTCAACCAAGGAATTTCACTTTCGTGCGCCTCTACGATTATAAAGTCGTTTTCGTATATCACTTAATCCCTTTCGATATTTTTTAGTAAAATATCACATAAAATTCGTTTAGGAGTGTTTATGAAATATCTTTTACTTTTCGCATTAATTATATCATCATTATTTTCCGAGATTAAATGGGAAAAAGATTTTAATACGGCTCAAAAAAAGGCTATGGAAGAGAATAAACCTATTTTAGTATTTATAGAAAGATTAAATCCTCCTTGTAGATGGTGCGAAAAGATGAAAAACACCACTTTAAAAGATAAAAAAATCCAAGATATCATCAATAGCAACTTTATTGCAGTAAAAGTTGCAAGAGAAAAAAAAGAGTATCCTCCCTCTTTAAAAGCAAAATACGTCCCTACCACTTTTTTCTTGACAAATGATGGAAAACTTATAGGAAAATCTGTAGGATATTGGGATGTTGAAGACTTCAAAACAGACCTTTTGTATGTTATAAAAAGAAGCGGAAATTAATTTTAACTTTCTCAAAATTCGCTTCTTTTTTACACACTAATAATACTTTTATAACCGTTTTAAATAATATTAATATTTTTTAATAGCGTAAATTTATACAATTACACTAATTAAAATAATAAATTTTTTTGAAGGAGAACAGATGAGGAGATTTTCCTTTTCTATTGTAACGGCATCGCTTCTGGTGACATCTGGTTTTGCGGCTGAGAGTTTAGACGAAGCTTTCAAAAACGGAACTTTTAACGCTCACGTAAGAGCTTTTTATATCGATAGAAATTGGCAAGGAGCCCTTGAATCGGCAAAAACTAACTATAGCGCTTTTGCAGTTGGAGTAGATTTACACTACCAAACGGCAGATTACAAAGGCTTTAGCGCCGGCATAGGTCTCTATAGCGATAACGACTTCGGTCTTAATAACTCAGACCCGGCAAAAGTCCATACCTCAATACTCGGCGACAATGGCGATAGCTACTCTTTTGTAGGCGAAGCATATATTCAATACAAAAACGGCAATACCTCAATAAAAGCTGGACGCCAAAAACTAAATACCCCTCTTGCAGCGGCTGATGACGCAAGAATGATACCGACTCTTTTTGAAGCTTACCTCTTAACAAACACAGACCTTCCAAATACAACTCTGGTTGCGGCCCATGTTACGAAAGTCGCTCCAGGAACATTCTTTAACCAATATAGAGGCTCCACAGCTCTAGCCCTAACCGCAGGTTACGGCGCAAACCCAAATGCCAGCATAGGAAGATTCGAAGATATGGGATGGTACGCCATAGGAACTGAAACAGACGGCGTTAGCGTCGGCGCCGTAATCTACAAAGGCATTAAAAACCTTACTTTGCAAGCTTGGGATTACTATGCTTATGATATATTAAACGCAATTTACCTTCAAGCCGATTTTAAATGGAACTGTCTATTAAGCGACAAAATAAAACCATTCGCAGCTTTACAATATATTAATGAATCTGATGTAGGCGACAATCTAGCCGCAAAAGCTCTTAATAAACAAGAGGTAGACTCAACCTATATAGGCCTTAAAGTAGGCGGTAGTTATAACAACTTAACCGTTTACGGAGCTTACTCAACAACAGACTCTAATACTAACGCAGCGGTAAATGGAGGTATTATAACCCCTTGGGGAGGTATGCCTGCTTTCACTCAAGGTATGGTCACTAGACATCAATTCTTTGCCGACACTGACGCATGGAAAGTAGCCGGCACTTATAAATGGAACTCTTTTGGCATAAATCTTAAAACCACACTCTATTATACCTCCTTTGACGTAGGCAGCAATAACGCATACTCTCCTAATCACTCCTGGACAGCAACGGAAGCAGGTTTTGACTTCATCTACTATCCTAAAAACGTCAAAAACCTGCAACTAAGATTTAGAGGCAACTTCCCTAGAAGCTTCTATGAAAACTCTAG
>JALWIX010000037.1 GCA_027082175.1 Campylobacterales bacterium | reverse complement strand
CTCTTTTTAGTCTCATCTCAAACATTGCCAATAAATAAGGATTAGTTGCATCTAAAAGAGCGTATCCGTTTTTAACCATGAGATAATTTAACTCTTGATCTCCGTTTACTACAGGCCAGATATATTCAGGCCCTTTTTGAGCATTATCTATCTTTATATACTTTATCTTACTTCCAATCGGCATATGCTCCAAAAGATAATCCATCGCTTCGGCATGAAGTTTTTCTCTCTCTTTATAAGAAACTTTTTTATTTTTATAGTTTACATTGGCAAATAGAGCGATACCTGCAAGCTGAGCCCTTTTCGTAACGCCGTTTTGCTCTATTAATATCATATTTTCACTAAGTATCTCTTTTATAACCGCTTCCCTTGCAAACAAAAAAAGATTCAATATAGCCAATATCAAAAGAACTCTTTTCATACCGCTCTCCTTCTTTTTTTTTATTGTAACAAGAATGAGTTAATTATATGTTAATCTCTGTTACAAAACTATCTACAAGTTCCAAAGGAGTTATGTCAAAATATATATTTTTCACTTCAAAACACCCTTTTGCTAACTCATTTGGCTTCTTTAACTCGATTTGCGGTTGTTTAAAATCTTTTGGCCAAAATTTGAAAGTAGGAGCTAAAGAAACTACTTTTACATTGCTTTTTTTTGCCGCTAAAGCTATAGCATAAGAACCGACTTTATGAACCAGACCAAAATCCCCAACCCCATCTGCTCCAAAAAGCACAATATCTACATCCTTTGCAAAAAACGGGGCAGCCGCATCAGTAACAAGCGTAGTTTTAATCCCTTCTTTGCAAAGTTTTTCGGCCAGCTCCACTCCCTCGTTTTTTGGTCTTGACTCGCTGCAGATTACTTCAAACTCAAAACCGGCTTTTTTTGCTTCTAAAAATGAGTTATAAACTAAAGAACTAAAAGAGTGTGTTAATACTGCTCTATTGTTTTTAAAACATTTCAGAGAATTTTTAGCAACCCTTTCATTTGCCTCTTTAAACTCTTTTTCAAACGCTTTACAGTATTTGATTATCTCTTCATAATCTAACTCTGCAAACTTACTTAATCTATAAACAAAATTGTAAATAGAAGCCATCATTGGCTGAACACTCATTAAAAATTTCAAAGCAATTTTAATATCCTCTTTTTTGCATTTTTTTATAGACATCTCTTTTACTATTTTAATAGCAGCTAAAGTTAAAAATGTAGCGCCGTTTTTATTGTCATTTTGTATATTTTCAATCTCTTTTTTCCACCACTCCATTTTTTTTCCTAAAAAAGATAATCTAGTTGTAACTATTATATCTATTTTATGTCTAATAAGCTAAACTATGAAAAAACTAGGAGTAAAAATGTCTGAATTGAAAAAGTTTAGATTTATTAACAAAATAGAGGGTTATTCGTATATCGTTTTACTTTTTATAGCTATGCCGTTAAAATATATTTTGGGCTATAGTATAGCTACTAAAATTATCGGCGGACTTCACGGAATCCTTTTTATAGCTTTCGTTTATCAGCTTATAGTTGCCGCTAAGAGTGTTCCTTTTAGTAAAAAAGAGGCTATTAAGTTTTTTGTTCTCTCATTGGTTCCTTTTGGAAGTTTCTATACTGAGAAGTTGCTGTTTGAAAAAGAGCTCAAAAAGATAGAGCCTATAACTATCAAAGATTTTTGATTTTGGATAGATAGCTATATTTCATATCTAGTTCAAAACTTTCGTTGGTAGGGTACTCCCTACCAAAAACCTCTTTCCATAAAGAGTGATCCTCCATACACAGATAAAAATATACTCTACCGTGCCACTCTTTTAAACTATTAAACGCAAACCTAAACATATCTTTTTTTATATCTTTAGGATACGAGAGTTTTCCGGCCGCATTTACCAAAGGCATTTGAAGTATTTTTGATTTAAATGAACGCTCTCTTAACTTTTTAATAACCGGTTTTATGAAAGTAAGAGTTCCTAAAGAGACTAGAGCGACTCTTTTTGGATCGAAATTTTGCACTAGATATTTAAAAATTTCTCCATAATCTTTTTGCCAATCTTCATAGTAAATCATCGGATGAAAATGAAAACCAACAAGACGACCTTTGTCGTGAATCTTTTTAGCAGCTTTTAATCTTTCTTCCAAAGAGGCTGTCAATCTCTCCTCTTTTTCTATGATAGTTTGGGGATTTAAGCTCCAAGTGGTAATGATGTTTTTCGGATAGTCGTTTTCAAGTAGATACTTGATATTATCGCTTTTTGTTTTTAGCTCAAGTATAACATTTGGATATTTTTTCGCAAACTCAAAAAGAGCATCCAAAACACCACCTCTGTTTCCCCACATCAAAGAATCACTCGATTGGCCTGTACCTATATGATATATTTCGTTTGGATCAAGATTTAAAGATAGTAGTTTCTCTTTTAGATTTGTATTGAAAGTTATGGTATCTTCGTTGTAAAAAGATTGAATAGAACAGTAACTGCAATCAAACCCGCAAGACTCAACCATATCAAGGGTCCAAAGATTACAGCAGCGAGTCTTAGGACTCGCAACAGGACACATTCCAAAACCGAGTTTCTTATCAACACGAGCAAATCTGATTTTATGAGTTTTTTCCTTATCTATCTCAAAATCTTTGTAAGTTTTGGGGCTGTTTTTTATCTCTTCATATCTTTTTATCAACTCTTTCAATACTCTTTTTTTATCTTCAAAATCGACCCATAATTTTTCCACTGGCTCTTCTTGCCACATATTAAGGTCAATCGCCATATCCACAATACGCTTTAGTTCTTGAGAAGAAAATCGGTACTTAAAAGTTTTTGCTTTTATAAAATCTTTCTGGCTTTTAGGAAGATTTTCAAAAAGAGTATTTTTTATCTTTTTTTCAAAATCATAAACTTTCATATCTCACACCTAAGAGCCCTATTTACCACAATATTTGATATCTCCTCGCTATCGACAATAATATTTTCGATATCTAGTTCATGCTCAAGTATCTCTTTTTCCTTTTCGTCACTAACAACTACGACAATATTTACATGAAAATCAAATCTGTTAATGATATCGCAAATAAGTCTTTTTTTCTTAAAATTTTTTATCGCAACAACAACACTACAAGCTCTTTCAATACCTACTTTTTCTAAAATCTCCTTTTTAGCGGCATTTGCCAATACTATCGGCTCCTTATTTTTTAGACCCTCCTGTACCAGATGATAATCGTGCTCTAAAATGATGTAATCTACTTCCTCTCTTTTAAGCTTTTTAACAACGCTTTTCCCAAGAGGACCATAACCTACAATTATTATATGGTTTTGGAGATTTTCAGCCTCAATATTTACGATCTCTTCAGGCTCTTTTGAAAACAAGTCGGCAATATTTTTTAGATTTTGCAATATAAAAGGAGTTATTATCATAGAGAGTATGACCGTTGCGGTAAGTATCTGAGCAACTTCACTCTCTAATAGCCCTTTGCTTTTTGATATCTCAAAAACAGCCAAAGCAAACTCACCAACCTGCATAAGCGCCAATGCCACTTTCAAAGCGGTTCTACTTTGACTTTTGACTCTGATGATAACATATATAAAAAATATTTTGATAGCCAAAATAGCCGCTAACAGAAGCAAAATCTTATAAAAATTTTTAAATACAAAAATAGGGTCTATGTGCATTCCCACCGTTATAAAAAATAGCCCAAGCAACAGATCTCTAAATGGAGCAATATCCGCCTCCATCTGATATTTAAAATGGGTCTCAGCGATCAAAACTCCGGCTATAAAAGCTCCCAAAGAGTAAGAAAATCCAAGCATATGGGCGAACAAAGAGCTAAACAAAACTATAAAAAGTATAGAGCTTATAAAAAGCTCTTCGCTCTCAATTTTACTTACCCAAGTCAAAATCCTCTCAAATAATATACGTCCAAAAAAATACATCGCTATCAAAAGAATAGTTGCGCTTATGCCGATCTTAAAAAGTTGCGAAGTTATGTGTCCGCTATTTCTAGAAAAGATCTCTATCATCAGCATTATAGGAATTACCGCAATATCTTGAAAGATCAAAATCCCAAGAGCTTTTCTTCCATACTGCTTGTTTATATCACCTGTGGTATTTAACATCTTAACTACAATTGCAGTTGAGGATAAAGAGAGGGTATATCCTACTATCATAGCGGTTTGTAAAGAAAAACCCAACAAGTATGCCAATAGACTAAAAATGGTTCCTACAATAAAGACTTCGGCAAACCCGAAACCAAAAACGTACGATTTCATCTTTAAAAGATATCTAAAAGAAAACTCTAAACCTATCATAAACATCATAAAGACTATACCGAGCTCTGAGACATGGGAAAGAAGCGAAATATGCTCAGTTTGTAAGGAGAAAATTTTAGAGATTATAATCCCGGTTAATATATAGCCTATAATCGTAGGTATATTGAATTTGGCCAATACTATATTTAAAACAAGAGCTATAAATATGGTTAAAATTAATCCCTCTAATATCAAATCCATTTTATCCTCATAAGTTCAAATTTTACTAAAATTATATCCAAAGCGTTAAAATTAAAATAGAAGAAAAGTAGCAAAAAGGTGGGAGAAACCTCCCACTTAAACTAAGGTAGCAGTATACCCCTTATCATAAAGTAGATCATAGCTGCCAAAACAGCTGCTGCGGGAACGGTGATAAGCCAAGCGGCTACTATCATTTTAAGAGCGCTTCTTTGTACTAGTTCATATTTCTTAACGGCTTTTAAAGCCTTTTTCTCAATTTTGGTAAGTTTAATCTCGCCGTCTACTAGTTTTGCGATAACCGCTTTTTCACGGTTTATCTTTTCTATCAAAGCTTTTACTACAAAAGGATCGGCTTTTTTAGGGTCGCCTAAAGATTCTAAAGCTCTTTCATACTCTCGTAACTTCTCTAACTCTTTTTCTAAATGAGCCTCTTTAAACTCTTTTATCAACTCCTCTTCGCTCTTTTTCTCCCTCTCTTCTAGTTTCATCAAATATTCTCTTAAAAATCCAACCCCAAAAACCCCGCCAACGGCTATATGGGTAGAGCTTACCGGAAGTCCAAGAGCAGAAGCGACAATAACTGTAATCGCGGCCGCTAAAGCTATACAAAAAGCTCTTATTTGATCAAGTTCGGTTATCTCGCTTCCAACCTTTTTTATAAGCTTAGGACCATAAAGGGCTAGTCCTATAGAGATACCAAGAGCTCCCACAAGCATAACCCAAAGAGGAATTGGCGCTTTCTTACCGAACTCTCCGCTCATTATGGCATCATTTATCCCAGCAAGCGGTCCCACCGCATTTGCTACGTCGTTAGCTCCGTGAGCGAAACTAAGCAGTGCGGCGCTAAATATCAAAGGTATGGTAAATAGAGTGTTTATCGACTCTCTCTCGTTTGCAAGTTCGTTTGCTTTTTTGGCTATTAGAGGTTTTACGAAAAGATATATTATAGCGGCTATGATAAAACCGATTGATATTGCAAGAGGTAGAGGCACCTTTATGATATGTTTTATCCCTTTTACTATCAAATAGCTAGAAAACGCCCAGCTCATAATAGCTATATAGATAGGAACCCACTTTTTTGCCGCTTCGATTTTATTCTCTTTAAAAATCACGTTTCTCTTTATCAGATACAAAAATCCTGCGGCTATCATACCTCCAAGAACTGGAGATATTATCCAAGAAGCTGCTATTTTTCCCATGGTCCCCCAGGAGACTATGCTAAATCCCGCCGCCGCAATTCCAGCGCCCATCACTCCTCCAACTATAGAGTGAGTAGTAGAGACGGGAGCGCCGATTGCCGTAGCTAGATTTAGCCAGATAGCTGCCGCTAAAAGAGCTGCAAGCATCAACCAGATAAAGGTTTGAGTATTTGCTATCAAGTTTGGATCTATTATGCCTTTTTTAATAGTTCCAACAACATCGCCGCCGGCTATTAACGCCCCTGCAGCCTCAAAAATCGCGGCTATTATAATGGCTCCCATCAAACTTATAGCACCGCTGCCAACCGCAGGGCCTACATTGTTGGCCACATCATTAGCGCCTATATTCATAGCCATATATCCGCCGAAAATCGCCGCGATAATAAGCAGAGTTCTATTTTCTATACCCGAAGAGTAGATAGATACATATATCATAACGCCTAAGATAAAAAGTAAAGCGATAAAAATCCTTCCCGCATCTTTAATATCAAACTTTCTAGCTCTTTTAACATCAGGATAATGCTTCAGCTCCAATTTTACTCCTTTTGAATGATAACTTTATTTAAAACTAAAAACTGTTTTTACTTTTAGACTCTAGCCTAATTTCTACTGATTTTGCATGAGCTTCCAAACCCTCAACATGCGCTAAAATCGCCGCTGCTTCGCCGATATCATGCATAGCTTGGCAACTAAAAGAGATGATTGAACTTTTTTTCATAAAATGTTCCACATTTAAAGGAGAATAGAACTTAGCAGTGCTTCCGGTAGGAAGAGTGTGGTTTGGGCCTGCTATATAGTCTCCAATAGGCTCAGGAGTATTTTCTCCTAGAAAAATAGCTCCCGCATGTTTTATTTTAGGCAAAAGCTCAAAAGGGTTTTTGGTAATTACTTCTAAATGCTCAGGCGCAATTTGATTCATAAGAACAATAGCCTCTTTCATGCAACTAGTAACTATAATGGCTCCTCTTTCATCTATAGACTTTTGCGCTATCTCTCTTCTTTTTAAGATTTTAAGAAACTCGTTTATCTCAAAGTCCACGCTTTTTGCCAAATCTTCGGAAGTGGTTATCAAGATGGAACTTGCCATCTCATCATGTTCGGCCTGACTTAAAAGATCAATAGCAACATATTTCGCATTCGCACTTTCATCAGCAAGTATTCCTATCTCGCTAGGACCCGCTATCATATCGATATTTACTTCTCCAAAAACAAGTTTTTTAGCCGTCGCGACAAAGATATTTCCCGGTCCCGTTATAACATCTACTTTTGGTACGCTTTGTGTCCCATAAGCCATAGCGGCTATAGCGCTGGCTCCGCCAACTTTATAAACTTTTTCTATACCGCACAAATGGCAAGCGGCTAGAAGCAAAAAGTTTGGCTCGTTGTTAGGAGTCGGAGTCGTTACTACAATCTCTTTTACTCCGGCTACTATAGCCGGAATAGCGTTCATCAAAAGAGAGCTTGGATACGCCGCTTTTCCTCCGGGAATGTAGAGTCCGGCACTATCTACAGGAGTAACTTTTTGACCCAAAATTGTTCCGTTATTTTCAAAATCGATCCAGCTTTTTGGAAGCTGCTTTTCGTGATAAGTTTTGATTCTCTCATACGCTAGATGTAAAGCGGCTTTTAATTTTTCGTCTAATTCATCATAAGCCTTTTTCATCAAAGCCGGATCAATCATAAGTTCATCGCTATTTTTAGGTTCCCAGCCGTCAAATTTTGCGATATGTCTAAAAAGCGCTTTGTCCCCTTCGCTCTTTATCTCGACAATTATATTTTGTACGATGGGAGTAACACTCTCTATATCCATGTCAGATCTGTTCAATATCTTCTCAAACTCTTTTTTAAAATTTTGACTATTTGTATACAGTATCTTCATCTACTTTCCTTGATATGTTATTATCAGATTTTACCAAACTTTGTTTTATATCTAGCTATCATGCTCTCATTTCCTTTTAGACCGCCTTGATGAACGTATAAAAGGGGGTTTGAAATTAGGAATTGAAAATTGGTTAAAATAGTTTTAAAGCCTATCGGATCATATAACAGATCAAATTCTATACCTGTTTCTTTTTTTAAATCTAACCATATCTCGTACAGTTCTTTGTAAAGTTTTCCAAATCTGTACTTTTTTGGAGGATTTAAAATAGTAGGATGAAATTTTTCATTTGATTCAAGAAAAAAAAACTGTTTTTTAAGATAGGCTTTATCAGCAACACAAGGAACAGTGTAAACTTGGAATTGAAAATTGAAAGTTGGAGATTGGGACAAATTTTTTTGTAAAAATAGAGCGGTTGTGCCTGTTCCTGAAGGCAAAAAGAGATTTAATTTTTTAAAATTTTTCTCTTTTGCCCACTCAATAATCTCAGTGGCCAATATTTTTATACCTTCTTCGGCCTCTTTACACCTTCCCCCTTCTGGAATTATCAATATATCATCTAAAATTTTGCAATTACTAAATAAATTTTTATCAGATTTTACAATTTCTAATTCCAAATCCCTTATATCTTTTAACTTCATTCCATTTTCAAGTGCCGCTTTTAAATTGCCGTTAGGATTTTTCAAAACCTTTTCATTGATTCTTGAAAAATATTCAAACTCCCAGCCTTTTAATTTTGCTAAAACCGATAACGAATACATTGCATTTGACTGCATTGACCCGTATGAAACTACCCTCTTTATATCCGGAAATTCATTAATCAAAAAGTAGTAGAATTTTCTAGCTTTGTTACCGCTAAAATCTATATGCAGTAGATCATCGCGTTTTACGTAGAAGCTTTTGTTTTTGAAGGTTATCTTTTGGACAGGCGAGTTTTTTAAAATCAAAAGGCAACAGCCTTTTGATTAGTTAACATTAAGGCTTCTAAGATCTTCATAAGCCTTAATGACTCTTTGTTTCATAGATTTTTCACCCTCTCTGAGCCACTTTCTAGGATCATAATATTTCTTGTTTGGTTTGTCTTCCCCTTCGGGATTTCCTATTTGTCCCTGTAAATAGTCATGATATTTTTCAACATAGTTTTTTACGCCTTCCCAAAAAGCCCACTGCGTGTCTGTATCGATATTCATCTTAACAACACCGTAATCTATAGCTTCGTGAATTTTTTCAAGTTCGCTTCCGCTTCCCCCGTGGAAAACAAAACTTACGGGTTTATTTTTATCTACTCCAAGTTTTTCTTTTATATACTCTTGAGAGTTTTTCAAAATAACAGGCTCTAGTTTTACATGTCCGGGTTTATAAACTCCGTGAACGTTTCCAAAAGATGCGGCAATTGTAAAAAAAGGACTTATTTTAGAAAGTCTCTCATACGCCTCGGCTACCTCTTCTGGCTGAGTATAGAGTTTTGAGTTTTCTATACCCGTATTGTCAACGCCGTCTTCTTCGCCTCCTGTAACGCCAAGCTCTATCTCAAGACTCATTCCAAGCGGAGCCATTTTTTTCAGATACTCTTCGCAAGTTGATAGGTTTTCTTCCAAAGGCTCTTCTGAGAGATCAAGCATATGTGAACTAAATAGAGGCTTTTTATGAGTTTTGAAATACTCTTCCCCGGCGGCCAAAAGTCCATCTATCCAAGGCAGAAGTTTTCTTGCTGCATGGTCTGTGTGCAAAACGACAGCGACTCCGTAATGTTCAGCCAAGATATGCACATGCTTCGCAGCCGATATCGCACCTAAAACGGCCGCTTTTTCTCCTTCATTATCAAGCCCTTTTCCAGCCCAAAAATGAGCGCCTCCATTGCTTAACTGAATAATAATAGGAGAATTGGCTTCGCGTGCCGCCTCCATAACGGCGTTAATAGAGTTCGTACCTACAACGTTTATAGCCGGAAGTGCAAAACTATGCTCTTTCGCATATTCATAAAGCTTTAAAAGATCTTCACCCCAAACTACTCCAGGTTTTAGAAAGCTCATCACTCCCATTTCTTCTCCTGCTTATATTTTCTTCTCTATTTTAGCGCTTTTTTTGAGCTCTGCGGCTTTTTTAGAGACAACTTCTTGAAATTTATCCATTTTAAGCTGCTGTTTTATTTTATCTTTTACCTCTTCGAAAGTTACGGTTTTGGCGGGTTTTTTATCTTCCACATATATTACGTGATATCCAAACTGAGTCCTAACGGGTGTTTTGGTAAACTCCCCTGCATTTAATTTAAATGCGGCGTCGCTAAAAGGTTTTACCATCTGTTTATGCCCAAAATATCCCAAATCTCCACCATTTTTCCCGCTAGGTCCAATCGACTTTGTTTTTGCAAGTTCTATAAACTTCTCTTTTAGTTTATCTTTTGGAGTACTTTTAAGCTCTTCAATAATCTTTTTAGCTTCCTCTTCGCTTTTTACCAGAATATGTCTAGCATGAACAGTTTGTGGTCTTTTAAATTTGTCTATATTTTTATTATAAAACTCTTTTGCTTCTTTATCGCTAACTTTAATAGAATCAAACTGCTTTTTCATCCATACTTCTAAAGCCAAATCCTGTTTGATCTTTTTAAGAGTCTCTTTAAACTCCTTAGACTTTTCAACTCCAGATTTTGCGGCGTACTCTTTTAAAAGTTCCCTCTCAATTGCCTGATCGACAACTTTCTGTTTTAATTCAGGATTTAACTGCTCATATGTGACTCCGGCCGCTTTTAAGATACTGTTTACCTCCTGCTTTGTTATAGGTTTACCGTTTACTGTAGCCAAAACTTCTGAAGCCATTATAGCCGTTGCGGCCAAAGAGATAGCGACTACTCCGCTTACCAACATTTTCTTCATTAATTTTCCTTTAAATTGATTTTAATACGTCATTATATCTAAAATTATTTCATATTATGATAAACGTTTTGAACATCATCGTTCTCTTCAAGCATCTCTATAAGCTTTTCCACTTTCTCGGCTGTTGCGTCATCTACCTCTATCTCATTGTTTGCGACAAGTCCAACGTTGCTTTCCAAAATATTTGTGCCGGTTGATTCTACGGCTTGTAAAAGAGTATTAAAATCGGCTGGATCGCTCTCAATCACCAAAACCTCTTCATATTCTAAAATGTCGTTTGCTCCGTTTTCAAGCGCAGCTTCCATAACCTCATCGTCTTTATCGCTTCTTTCAACTGTTATAACCCCTTTCTTATCGAACATCCAAGAAACGCTTCCGCTTGTTCCCAAACTACCGCCCATCTTATTAAAAGCGTGTCTAACTGCGGCTACAGTTCTGTTTTTATTGTCAGTAAGTGTTTCCACAATCAAAGCAACACCGCCTGGACCATAACCTTCATAAGTTATCTCTTCATACTTTACTCCAGGAAGATTGCCGCTAGCTTTATCTATAGCCCTCTTTATATTGTCGCTAGGCATCGAAACCGCTTTTGCTCTCTCAATAGCCAACCTCAAAGCCGCATTCGTATCCGGATTTGGACCTCCGTCTCTAACGGCTGTCATGATATCTCTTACGGCTTTTGTAAAGAGTTTTCCTTTCTTGGCATCCTCTTTGGCTTTGATATGTTTAACTTTAGACCATTTATTGTGTCCCGCCATCAAATCTCCTAATTTTTTTGATAGAATTATATCAAATATAATGGATATTGGTAATTAGGAATTGGGGATTTGGAATTTAGTTGAGTAGTTGAGTAAGCGAAGGTAAAGCGAAGCTTTAGGAGAACAATTGCTTGTTGTCCGCGCCTGAAAAAGATTTGCGGTTAATGTTAGTTGAAAAGTTAAATAAAGAGCGATAAGTAATCAGTAATCAAGGAAAAGTGGTAAGGGATAACTTAATACTTATCTCTTATCACTTCACTCTTAGCACTAAAAACTCACACTCACATTCACTAACACTAAAACTTAAGGACTTTATTATGGTTTTGAGAAAAAAAAAGGAAATAGCAGAGATTAAAAAAAGATTATTAGCTCATTACCCATCGGCCAAGACTGAACTAGTATATAACAATCTTTACGAACTAGTAGTAGACGTAATCCTTTCGGCGCAATGCACAGACAAAAGAGTTAACATAATAACTCCCGCTTTTTTTAAAAAGTATCCAAATATCGAAGCTTTAGCAAAAGCGAATATAGAAGATGTAAAAGAGCTTATAAAAACCTGCTCTTTTTTTAATAACAAAGCAAAAAATTTAGTAGCGATGGCTAAAACGGTATTAGAAAAATATGGCGGAAAGATACCGGAAGACGAAAAAGAGCTTGTTAAACTCCCTGGAATAGGTAGAAAAACTGCAAATGTGATAATGATAGAATACTTCAAAAAAAATCTAATGGCCGTTGATACTCATGTTTTTAGAGTAGCGCATAGACTAGGTTTAAGCGACGCAAAAACAAGAGATGCCACTGAAAAGGACCTTGTAGAAGCTTTTAAAACAGACTTACACAACATCCATCAAGCAATGGTTCTATTTGGACGATATATATGCAAAGCTAAAAATCCAAAATGTGAAGAGTGCTTTTTATATGAACTATGCGATAGTGAAGATAAAAAGATTTTAAATTACGATAAAAAATGAAAACATAAGAGTCTTAAGAAAGCTCATCCAATATCTCTTCTACAATTTTTACAAAAATCTCTACAGAGTTTATCTCGACTCTTTCATGTATAGAATGAGGATTTTGGATATTTGGACCAATAGATACGATCTCTAAATGTGGAAACTTTTTAGATAAAATGGCGCTCTCTAAACCTGCATGAATGGCTTTAAATGTAACATTTTTAAAATATTTTTTGTATATATTAAAAACTTTTTTCGAAAAATCGCCGATTTTAGGCTTCCAAGCAGGATATTTTCCTTTGCTTTCCACGCTAAAACTTAAAGATTCCAACAAATTTTTTGTCTCCTTCTCAATTTTTGCTAGTTTTTCGTTATCCATACTTCTTGCCGATAACGATATATCCATCTCTTTAATATTTAAATTCACAATAGCAAGGTTTATGCTGGTTTTTGGAATTTTAAGATTAAAATCGCACTCTCTAACGCCATGCGCAAAACCTGATAAAAATTTTACAATTTTTTCTCCATCTTTTATCGCAAATTGTTGTTTTAAATCTTTTCGCTTTATTGTTATAAAATCATTTTTAAAAGGAACTTTGTTAGAAGCTATTAACGCTGTTGCAAATGAAGGGATCGAATTTATTCTCTCTCCTCCCTTAAAAAGTATCAATTGATAATCTTCAATATCCGACAAATAAGTTGCTAATACTTTTATGGCATTGGGTATCTCTTTATCTATATCTACTCCGGAATGTCCACCAGGAAAAGAAGTAGTTTTTATCTCATAAACTCTTTTTTTACTTATCTTTTCTTTTTCGCTTATCTTTGAAGCAAATATATCCACTCCGCCGGCACAACCAACGAATATTGAGCCTATCTCTTCACTGTCTAGATTTAACATATATTTAGCTTTTAACTCTAACTCAAGTTCCTTTGCCCCAACGAGTCCAATCTCTTCATCATTTGTAAAAAGATACTCGGCTTCTAAACCCTTGCTTATAAAATAGAGCATTAAAGCTAAGCCTATACCGTTATCCGCGCCAAGCGAAGACTCCTTTGCCATCAAATAACCGTCTTTTTCAAAAACTTCAATATCAGGCGCTTTTCCAACACAAACCATATCGTAATGCGACTGCAGGCAAACTTTTCTTACGTTTTTGTAACAGAGAATATTTCCAGCACTATCGATTTCAGCAACAAAACCGTTATTTTTTGCAAAATCAACAATAAACTTTTGTAGTTTTTTCGTATCTTTTGAGCAGTGAGGAATGGAAGCGATCTTTTTAAATATTTCTAAAATTTGCATATAATTCCTTGTTATTGGGCTATTGGCATATTGGTTAGTCTTAAAGATTTAACTAATACGCCAATAGCTAATTTTCCAATAACCGCTAACTAAAAATGTTTCCCTTTCTCTTTGAAAATCTCAGGAAGCTTATTTTTATCCGTTTTTGTTAAATCTTCTTCTATATATCTAAAAAGTTTTTGGGTTGCTTCAGGGTATTTGGAACTTAAAGATTGCACATTGCTCCATACCCTCTTAAAAATATTTTGAGGTAGAGCTAAAAAATATTTAGGAGGATTATTCTCTTCGATTATTTTTACTATATCTTCCGCAATAGCTTTGATAACATCCTCTTCCATCTTCTTTTCAAGCTCATGTTTTTCTCCGGTATTAGCGCCTGCCTTGCCAAAATCCGACTTAAAGCGACCGGCATTATCAGTTACAATATCTTGGATTCTCCAGTGAGATTCAACATAATCTATAGAGTTGATAAGATCAAGTTTTATATTTTGCGGTTTTAAACCGGCTTCCGCCTCCAAATCTCTAGGGTTTGCTTTATAAACTTTCATCTCACCTAAATTAGATACTATTACGATATCTCCTACTTTCATTTGGTTTCCTTTTAGTTTAAGTATTTATTTAGATTCTGTTTTAAACTTATTAAATCCATATAATGTATTTTATCAGTTATTTCCTAAAAATTTGTTGTAAAAATAGTTCGTCGCTTCAACAAAACCTTCCACACTTCCACAATCAAACCTTTTTCCTTTAAACTTATAAGCCAAAACCATTGAGTTTTGAGCCTGAGTTTTTAAAGCGTCCGTTAACTGAATCTCTCCCCCGGCTCCAGGTTTTGTCTCTTTTAAAATCTCAAATATATCGGGAGTTAATATATACCTACCGATCACCGCTAAATTACTTGGGGCTTCTTGAGCTTTAGGTTTTTCTACCATGTTTGATACTATATACACATCATCTTCTAACTTTTTTGCTTCAACAACTCCATATTTGTGTATATGCTCTTTTTCCACTTCCATAACCGCAACTATAGAACATCTATATTTTTTATAAAGCTCTATCATCTGCTTTAACACACCTTCATTTTCCCCTTCGCAAAGATCATCAGCCAAAATAACGGCAAAAGGCTCATTTCCAATAAGTACTTCCCCCGTTAACACCGCATGACCTAAGCCTTTCATCTCTTTTTGTCTGGTATAGGTAAAAGTGCAGCTGTTTATGAGAGAGCGGATATCTTCTAAAAGATACTCTTTTGATGTCCCTTTTATCTGATGTTCAAGCTCATAGCTTATATCGAAATGATCCTCAATAGCTCTTTTGCCTCTTCCTGTTATGATAGCCATAGTCTCAATTCCTGCTTCTATCGCTTCTTCTACTCCGTATTGGATAAGAGGCTTGTTTACAATAGGCAACATCTCTTTAGGTATCGCTTTGGTTGCCGGTAAAAACCTGGTACCGTATCCGGCCGCTGGGAAAAGACACTTTTTAATCATTTTTCGCCTTTAAACGATTTTATAAATTGAAATATTATGATAATTTCTATTATAAAAAGCAAAAAGTGAAGATAATAGACTTGCTCTTTTTTATCCATAATAGTTAAATACTCTAAAAACTTATAAAAGATATACGATGCTCCCATCCCGGCCAAGTATCCGTATTGTTTACTAACATCCACTAATGTTAGAAGAGCCTTTTTACGAACTATCAACGTCTCAGCCCTAACAAGATAGGCTCCAAACATAAAAGTTAACTGATACCCCGCATAAACTATCAGGGCTGTCATATAGTCATAAGGTTCTATTAAAAAAACAGTAACAAGACTCAGCATTATAATCTCGACAAAGAGAGCGATTAAATAATACTTTTTTATATTTAAAAGAACTTCGTAGAACTTAGCGATTATTAGCATACCTACGGCCAACAAAATACCCCCTAAAGAAAACAATGAGGGCTCAAGCGGCTCGTATATTACAAATATTGAGCCGACTGAAAGCCCCGTAAATAAAGAGTTAAAAAATTTATATCTTACATAAATTTTTGGAATTAGCCTCAATTAAAAACTTCCCTCTATCCCTATATAAAAGCTTCTACCAGGCGTACCGTAACCGTTAATCTCTTGATAAAACCTATCAAAAACGTTCACAATCTTTACAACACCCGTAAAATGCGGCGCGAAATTGTGTCTAAGAGTTATATTTGTTACGTTATATTTTCCGGTTTGATATCCGTTAAAATCATATCTTTCTCCTACATAATACCCATCTACGCCAACGCTATGAACATCGCTAGGGTACCATAAAACTCCATATCCCAGCTTCCAATTGGGTCTATTTGCTATGGATTTGCCGTTAGTATCTTTTGTAATAAATCTTGAATAGCTCATATTTGCAAAAAAATCTTCTAAAATATCTTTAGAAACTTTTGCCTCTACGCCTTTAAAAATCGCCTCTCCGCTCATGTTGTAATAATAATCATTTGGAGTTAGCCAATTGTTATCTGGGTCAATCCACTGTATTAGGTCTTTTACTTTTGTTTTAAAATATGTAATTTTCAAAATATCATTTCCCAAAGATATATCGTATCCTACAGATTTCTCCGGATTTAAATTTTGCGTTGCATTATAATTTAGTTGAAAGATTGATGGAACCTGATATCCACTACCGTAATTTGCGCTTAAATAATAATCCTTAAAAATATACTGTTTAACTCCAAGTTTGTAAGTGATTTTATCATCAAAACTATCATAATTGTCGCTTCTTAAAGTTTGCGAAAATATCGTTTTTCCACCTAAAAACTTATTGTAGTTCGTCGCATAGACGTATCTATTGTGATAATCCTCGTTTAAATCTACTCCTGCGGAAAGCCCCTGATAAAATCTTTGATATCCTACTCCAGCTTGTAAAAACGAGTTTTTATTGTAGTCAAATCTATCTTTTATCTCATACTCTTTTACACTACCGCTATATCCTCCATACTGGCTTCTTTTAAATTTTGAATATTTGAAATTTGCTTCTATTTGGTGTTTTTGAAGATTTTTTAAATATTTGATATTGTAAAGTTTATCTCTAATATCATTATAATTATAAGCAGTCGTTCCCCAAGGTGTTGTTTCTATATCATTACCGTCAATCCCGGCACCTGTATCATAATGGACATTTGCTTCTATGGAAGTAAAAGAGGCCTCTACGCGATCATTTTGAGTGATATCATAACCTAGTTTAATGTTTAACGTACTATTTTGATACCCATCATCTTCCCAATCAAGTTCGTCTCCTCTTTGACCGTATAAAATCGAATCTTGTCCTGGCTCAGCGGCAGAAAAACCTTTGGTGTCAAATCTATCAAATCCCAAAGAGATATCAAAGTTTCCGCTTTTTTTTGCAAAAAATATTGAAAAAATCTTAGTATCAAAACTCCCACCTTCTACTTTCATATTAAAGACCGCTTTTTGCTCTTTTGTAGCTTGTTTTGTTATTATATTTATAACTCCAGCTATAGCGTCGGCTCCCCATATCCCGCTTTGAGGTCCTTTTATGATCTCAATTCTTTCCACATTGTTAAGATTAATAAGCTCAAAAGCAGCACCGTTAAGATTTGAAGGATCGTTAAATCTCACTCCATCAATCAAGACTACCGTTCTTTTAGGATCAAGCCCTCTTAGATAAACCCCCGTCGTCTGACCAAAACCGCCGTTTGAAGCAAAAGCTACTCCGCTTACTTCGCCAAGCGCATCCTTTAGCGTTCTATAACCTTTCTCTTTAATCTCTTCAGAAGTAATTACCGTAACATCGTCGCTAATATCGCTCTCTTCTTGCAAAGTTTTACTAGCGCTTACCAAAACCTTTTCAACAGTAGCGATCGTAGCGGCTTTCGCGTTTAAAGATACCATTGAAACAGTCGCTGCGATAGCCGCTAAAGAGAAGTATCTTTTTTTAAACCCTTTTGCTATCACCTTTTCTCCTTTTAAAGATTTTAAAAACCAAATTTTATCACAACTATCCCCTAATACTCTATCCCTTCTCTTGCTTGAATTCCCTTATCAAAATAGTGTTTAATCTTTTTCATTTCAGTTACTAGGTCGGCCTTTTGTATCATCTTTTGAGTAGCCCCTCTTCCCGTTAAAACAAGTTCAAGCTCTTGCAGTTTTTTACTCATAAGCTCTAATATATCGTCCTCTTTTAAAAGTCCAAAATGTAAAGTTGCAACTATCTCATCGAGTATCAAAAGATCAAAATTTCTTTTATAAACTTCAAAAACCCTTTTATACTGATCTCTTACTATAAATATCTGCTCTTTTGACGGTTCTTTTATTATAAACCCTCCGTTCCACTCTCTATCAACATTAACGCCGAGATTTTTTAGTATTTCAATTTCATATGATTTCCAAGACTTCATAAACTGAAATATAAAAACCTTTTTACCTGCCCTATAGCCCTTAGCGCTAGACCCATAGCCGCCGTTGTTTTACCTTTTCCCTCTCCCGTGTAGATTTGGATCATAACTATCTCCAAAATCTTTATGATGATTTCATCTCCATACTTTAATACAAAAACCCAAACAACCATAAAGGAATAACATTTTTACTTCCAATTTCAATATCGTCTTTTACGATAAAAGCGTTTTCAACATTTTTAATCTGTTTTTTTGTTTTATTTTTACCGCCAATTTCAAAAGTATATCCATTTACTGCAAAATCACCTTTTTTAGCAACCTGAAGTCCATAATTTTCAAGCATTGATGCAAAGAAAACTTCTCTAACAGTTCCTACTTCTCGTGTAGGACAATAAGCATAATGTAGATTAGTATTATTTAAGTATATTTTTTATGGTTTAGTTAAAATATCATTTCCTCTATACTTGCTCCAAAGAAGTCTTAAAATTTTAGATTTTTGCAAATAATAAAAATAGTTATACAATCTTTTTTTTTCTTACTTTGGATAGTGTTAAATTCTTTTTTTAACTCATCCAAAGTTATAAGCTCTCTTTGCGGCTCATTAACTCTTTTTTTCGCTTCCAAAACATCTTTTATATCTTGTAAATACTTTTTTAAAGTCTCTTTCATAAAAAAGCTTTTTGGCCTTTTAGTAAGCTTTGCTATCTATTCTAACTCTTTTTCCAGCTATTTATAAACTCTAACGCTTATCTTGGCATCTCCTACACATTAAAATATTTCGCCTCTGGATGATGCACCACGATAGCGCAAGTAGACTGCTCAGGATGAATCTGAAAAGTTTCACTTAAAGTTATCCCAAACTCTTCCGGTTTAAGTAGATTAAAGATGTGACGATTTAACTCTAAATCTGGACACGCGGGATAACCGGGCGAATAACGAGCGCCCTGATAACCCGCCATCTTAACATCGCGCAGATCCGCTTTTTCGCCCCGTAAAATCCCTAGCTCAATGCGAATCTGCTTGTGCGCGATTTCAGCCAAAGCTTCGGCTAGCTCAACGCTTAAGCCATGAACCAAATGGTACTCGTGATATTTACCGGCTTTAAAAAGCTCGCCTTCATATTCGCTAAACTTATCTCCGGCGCTTACACAAGAAAATGCGCAAACATCCATTCGATCGCCACAAAAATAGTCGGCAATACATCTATGAGGCGGTTTCTTTTGACGAGGAAATGTAAAAACCTCTATCGCATCGCCTAAAATATTTGATATTGGTTCTCTATTAATATTCTCATCCTTTTCCCAGCCAAATTCACTCCCAAACACATAGAGCTCATTATCGACTCGCCGCACCGGCCAATAGCCATAAAGCAGTGTCGGCTCAAAAACTCCCTTAAGCTCTCTTCTCAACCTCTCAAAAGCTGGGATCACTTTTTCATCCAACTGCTTTTGATACTCATCTTTGCTTAAACCTCTGGATTTATAACCCCAGCGCTGCTTGAAAAGTAAGCGCCTATTGATCCATTCATACGCGATATCCGGGTCTATTTCAAGAGTTTTTCTTCCCCAAAAAGGAGGAGTTGGCACAGGTGCCGGCTTGGGAAGGATAATGTTTGCAGGGTCTATTTTTTTCTCTTCTTCATCTTTGATAACCTCTTCTGTATTTTCGTCGCCGTCACTTCCCAAATTAGTATCAAGGTTGCCCTCCTCTATACGGCTCATAGCCACTATACCGTCAAATGCATCACGGCAGTAAAATATAGCTCCATCGTATGCCGGCCTGCAAAACTCATCCACAAACTTTTTAGTCAAAGCCGCGCCTCCAAGTAAAATCGGCGCATCTATTCCCCTATTTTTCATCTCTTTTAGATTCTCAAGCATAACCTGAGTTGATTTGACCAAAAGCCCGCTCATTCCTATAGCATCGGCATTATGCTCTTCATAAGCTTTTATAAAATCCTCCAATTCAACTTTTATTCCTATATTTACAACGTTAAACCCGTTGTTTGTTAACAATATATCCACCAAGTTTTTTCCAACGTCATGAACGTCGCCTTTTACGGTTCCTAAAATAAGGGTTGTCTGCGAAGACTTCTCTTTTTTGGGCAAAAACTGGTTTAGATAATCCACAGCGGCTTTCATAACTTCGGCGCTTTGCAACACAAAAGGAAGCTGCATCTTTCCGCTTCCAAAAAGCTCGCCTACCTCTTTCATAGCCTCTATCAATATCTCGTTGATAATTTTTTCCGGTTCAATTTTATCTTTCGCGCTTTCTAAAAGAGGCATCATCCTCTCTTTATCGCCATCTATTAATAGCCTCTTTATCCGCTCTTCTAAAGGAAGCTTACTAAATTCGTCATCGCTTTGTCGCTCTTTTTTTTCAGCCTTGCTAAAATGCTCAATAAATTTAAAAAGAGGGTCTCCATCTTCTCTTCTATTAAAAAGTAAATCTTCGCAAACTCTACGATCCTCTTTGCTTATCTTATGATAGGGTATAAGATTTTTAACATTTACGATAGCCATAGTAAGTCCGGCC
>JALWIX010000036.1 GCA_027082175.1 Campylobacterales bacterium | reverse complement strand
ATTTTATTTCCCGCAATGAAGCCAAAAATAGACGAAACTAAACAAAACGAAAAAAAGGAAGAAGAATGAGTATTTTAAAAGATTATGACAGTGAAGTTTATCAGATAATAGAAAATGAATTAAAAAGACAAACGGATCATCTTGAGATGATAGCTAGCGAGAACTTTACAAGTCCGGCCGTAATGGAAGCTATGGGAAGCGTTTTTACCAACAAATACGCCGAAGGATATCCGGGCAAAAGATATTATGGAGGCTGCGAAAACGCCGACGCTATAGAAAATCTAGCAATACAAAGGGCGAAAAAACTGTTTGGATGCGAATATGTAAACGTTCAACCGCACTCTGGAAGTCAAGCGAACCAAGCCGTATATATGGCTCTTTTAAAGCCGTATGATAAAATTTTGGGAATGGATCTAAGTCACGGCGGTCATCTAACTCACGGAGCAAAAGTAAGCTCTAGCGGCAAACTTTACCAAAGCTTTTTTTACGGCGTAAACAGTGAGGGTTGGATAGATTACGATAGAGTTTTAGACATAGCAAAAATCGTAAAACCAAAAATCATAGTTTGTGGGGCTAGCGCTTATCCTAGAGAGATAGATTTCAAAAAATTTAGAGAGATAGCAGACGAAGTTGGAGCTATACTTTTTGCGGATATCGCACATATAGCCGGCCTAGTAGCAGCCGGAGAACATCCTAGTCCGTTTCCATACTGTGATGTGGTAACTACTACTACTCACAAAACTTTAAGAGGTCCAAGAGGCGGTATGATAATGACGAACGATCCAGATATCGCGAAAAAGATAAACAGCGCCATTTTTCCAGGGATTCAAGGCGGCCCCTTAGTTCACGTAATAGCGGCAAAAGCCGTAGGTTTTGGAGAAAATCTAAAGCCTGAATGGAAAGAGTACGCAAAACAGGTTAAGAAAAACGCTTCCGTTTTGGCTGAGATTTTAATGAAAAGAGGATACAACGTAGTTAGCGGCGGAACGGACAATCACCTTGTTCTTGTTAGCTTCTTGGATAAAGATTTTAGCGGAAAAGATGCAGATGAAGCTTTAGGAAGAGCCGGAATCACCGTAAATAAAAATACGGTTCCGGGAGAAACAAGAAGTCCTTTTGTAACTAGCGGGATCAGGATAGGAAGCCCCGCGCTAACCAGCAGAGGTATGAAAGAGAAAGAGTTTGAACTTATCGCCACTAGAATCGCAGATATTTTAGATGACATAAACAATACCGAACTTCAAGCGAAAGTTAAAGACGAGCTTATGGAGCTTGCGAGAAATTTTGTTATCTACGAACAACCTACGTACTAAAAATAGCGAGGCGCGCCTCGCTTACCTCTTATAATCGATATTTTAACCCATAATTTAGTAAAATCTATTTATAATAAATAACCACTTCGTCACAATAAGGATTCAAAATGGATATTTTCAATTCTAAAGAGCCTGAAAAACAAGAAAACAAAGAGTTTTCAAATGAACTTGACGATATTATACTTGATAAAAAAGATAAAAATCTAGATATAAAAAAAATCGCCCTGCTAGCTGGAAGCGCAATACTCTTGTTGATTATCGTCATCTCTATAGTAAAAATAACATCCGGCGACAATGAAACGGAAAATGAAGATTTTTTCGCAACTGAGACCACTACTCCTACGGAAGAAAAAATAGATGAAGACTATAAGCAAGTGCCTATTATAAAAGAAGAAGCGGTTGAGCCGGAAGAAAAAATTGAAAAAATAGTTGAAGAGGTTATAGAAGAACAAAAAAATGAAAATTTACAAAAAGCAACTCCTGCAAAAGAGTTTGATAAAGAACCTGTTGAAAAAACAAAACAAACAAAAGAGATACAAAAAAAATCAAAAATAAACGATAAAGAGACTTATAAAACTATCGCCAAAGGTGAGTACTATATTCAAGTAGGCGCCTTTTACAAGTTTTCTCCGGATAAAAAATTTTTAGATAAAATTCAAAAAAACGGCTACGACTATATTATAAAAACCGTAATTAAAAGCGGCAGTGAAGTAAAAAAAGTTTTAATAGGACCTTTCGAAACAAGAACCAAAGCTAAAAAAGCGCTTTCAAACATCAAAAAAACGATCAAAAAAGACGCATTCATAGTTAGGATAAAAGAATGATATTTTCACTTAGTTTTTTACTTGATGAATTTACGCCGATTGCTATTTACGAAAAAATAAAAAACTTTTTTCCAAAAGAGACGACCTATTTATTTGAAAGCGTCGTATATACAAGCGAAGGAAATTTCAGCTATATAGTTGCTGGAGAAAAAGAGAGAGTATGGCATAAAGATGGAAAAAGCTTTTATAAAAACGAAAAAGGCGAAATAGAGGAAATTGAAGAAAATCCTCTTGTTTTTTTAAAAAATTACTATAAAAAGATCGACATTGAGTATTATAAAATGCGCTCTAAAGAGCTTGAAGTAGGTTTTGTTGACGGTTTTATCGGTTATATCGGATACGATATGGTTGCTAAATTTGAGCCTGTTTTAAAAAAGTACATGGATAATCTAAAAGACGAAACGAATATACCAGACTTTGATATGATAAGACCAAAGCTTATCGTAGCCTATTCACATAAAAACTCAAAATTGACTCTAATAGCCTCTGAAGAAGAGATAAAAAATCAAATCTTTAACAAACTAAAATCAGATCTGCTCGGCTCTTATGCTTATTCTCCGCTAAAACCTGCAAAAATTATCGATGAAGCCTATTTTGCTTTTAGCAAAGAAGAGTTCTTCGAAATGGTTAAAAAATCAAAAGAGATGATTAGAAGCGGCGACGTTTTTCAGATAGTAATGTCAAACAGACTTATACAAAAAGCGATAGTCGACAGATTTAGCTTCTATAGAGTTCTAAGAAGTTTAAATCCATCGCCATATCTTTATCTTTTAGAGTACAATGATTTTGCTATTGCGGGAAGCTCTCCCGAAGTTATGATAAGACTAACCGACGGAAGAATCTTACTCAGACCTATTGCCGGAACTAGAAAAAGAGGAAAAGATATAAAAAGAGACAAAGAGCTAGAACTTGAAATGATAAACGATCCTAAAGAGAAAGCAGAGCATATTATGCTCGTTGATCTTGGCAGAAACGACGTTGGTCGGGTCGCAAAAAAAGGCACGGTAGAGGTTTCCGCTCTTATGAGAGTTGAAAAGTATTCTCATGTAATGCATATGGTAAGCGATGTGGAGGCGGAGCTTGATCCAAAATATGATATGTTCGATCTTTTTATGGCCACTTTTACGGCGGGAACAATGACTGGAGCGCCTAAGATTAGAGCTATGGAGCTGATTGCCGAGTTTGAAGGGTTAAAAAGAGGCTACTATAGCGGAAGCATAGGATATTTTGGATTTAACGGCGACATGGATAGCGCCATAACCATAAGAACGGCTCTAATAAAAGATAACGAGATAATTTTACAAGCAGGCGCTGGTATAGTTGCCGATAGTAAACCTGAACTAGAGTATCTAGAGGTAAAAAACAAACTTGGCGCTTTGATGAATACTTTAAAAATATTAAGCGAGATACAAAAATGACTCTTTTTTGCATATTCGGAAATCCGGTAAGCCACTCAAAATCGCCTCTAATGCATAACAGCGCTTTTAAAGCTTTTGGTATAAAAAGTTGTTATACTAGATACTCTTTAAACGATGGAAATAGGCTAAAAGAGAAATTTTTTGAACTAAAACTCAAAGGGGCAAACATAACGGTTCCTTACAAAGAAGAGGCATATAAAGCATGCGACGAGATAAGAGGAATCGCTGCAAAAATAGGCGCCGTAAACACCATCGTTGAAAAAAACGGCAAATTAATAGGATACAATACTGACGCGCCGGGATTTTTAGAAAGTATAAAAGATTTCAAGTTCAAAAACGCTCTTATTTTAGGAGCAGGAGGCACCGCAAAGGCTATAGCCGAAATACTCAACGAAAAAAATATAGAGTTTGTAATATTAAATAGAAGTGAAAAAAGATTAGATGCTTTCAAGAAAAAAGGGTATAAGTGTTACTCTTGGGAAAATTTTAAGATAAATCATTTTGATTTAATAATAAACACTACTAGCGCCGGATTGAATAATAACTCTCTTCCTTTGAAAGAAGATACTCTTGTTAAACTATTTGAGTCCGCAAAATATGCCGTTGATGTTATTTACGCTAAAAACACTCCATTTCTGGCTTTGGCTAAAAAGTTTGGACTGACGGCAAAAGATGGAGAAGATATGCTTTTATATCAAGGCGTTTTAGCGTTCGAGATATTTACGGATTTTAAATACGATAAAAAAGATATTTCAAAATATATGCGCAGCGGACTAAAGTCTATATAAATATACAATTTTAATCCGCCAAACTTAATAAATTCTTGAGACTATATTTTAGAATCTATATGATATTTTATAGATTAAAAGTTTTTATTAAAGTATAAAACAGTTTTTAACTATTATTAAAGGATGGCTTTGAAAATTTTAGAAGATTTTATACAAAAAGAGTCAACATCGGGAATTTTACTTATTTTTGTTACAATTTTAGCTTTAATCTTGCAAAATAGTCCTTTATCTGACTTTTACAACAACTTTTTACACACTCCCGTAGAGATAAGATTTGCTGATCTACAGATAGCAAAACCGCTTCTTTTATGGGTTAATGACGGACTTATGGCGATATTTTTCTTTTTAATAGGATTAGAGGTTAAAAGAGAAGTTTTAGAAGGACATCTATCGTCGATCAAACAGGCAATATTGCCTACAATCGCGGCAATTGGAGGCATGGTAGTCCCGGCTTTAATATATATAGCTTTTAACTTGGAAGACCCCTATGCGCTTAACGGTTGGGCTATACCCACCGCTACGGATATAGCCTTCGCTCTTGGGATACTCTCTTTATTGGGAAGCAGAGTTCCCGTATCGCTTAAAATATTTTTAATGGCGCTTGCAATTATCGACGACTTGGGCGCTATCGTTATAATTGCCCTATTTTATACAAGCGATCTATCTATCGTATCTATAGTTATAGCCTCTATCTCTTTAGCTGTATTATTTATAATGAATAGAATCGGAGTAGTAAAAAAAGCTGCCTACATAATTGTAGGAATTATACTGTGGGTTAGCGTGTTAAAGTCTGGAGTTCATGCGACTTTGGCGGGAGTGGCGCTAGCTTTTATGATCCCTTTATACTCTACTGATAAAAAGGGAAAAAGATTTTCTATGCTAAAAGAGATGGAGCATGACTTACATTACTGGGTGGCTTTTTTTATACTTCCGCTTTTTGCATTCGTAAATGCTGGAGTAGACTTAAGAGGAATATCTATAAGCGAGATATTTGGTCCTGTGCCTTTGGGTATTATTTTGGGTCTTTTCGTAGGAAAACAGTTAGGAGTTTTCGGCTTTAGCTGGCTTGCTATAAAATTAAAAATTGCGTCTCTCCCGCAAAATAGCAACTGGCTACAGTTATATGGGGTCTCGGTTTTAACCGGGATAGGATTTACGATGAGTCTTTTCGTAGATTCCTTAGCTTTTAACGATAGTGAAATATATAAATACGCCGATAAACTCGCAATCTTAATAGGCTCATTCTTATCTGGTATCATAGGTTTTATCATACTTAAAACTATAAAAATAGATAGGAGAAATGATGAAAGTTAATTCCTGCCCGATTTCACAAAATAGAACAGATTCATACCTAGAGAGAATCGAGGCTTTTTTCACCGCTTTAATAGTTGCCGTATTTATAATAACTTGTTCATTCATTTTCCCATTAATATTGCTGCTTGATTACATACTTAAACTTTCAACAAAAAACAGATCGGGACTATTTAAGCCTGTCGCAAAAAAATGTAAAGATTTTTTAAATCTTCCACGAAAAGACGTCGATGAAGCTCCCAAGAAATTCGCTAAAATTTTAGGAACCATTATCTCTTTCAATCTAATAATCTTATATATATTTCAACTTCATACTCCTGCGGTCATAATCTCCTTGATATTTATCACATTTGCGCTTCTAGAAGCGTTTTTTGATTTTTGCGTCGGTTGTAAAATATACGGTTTTATAAAAAGATATTATAACTGAGTTCTATTTTTACCTTTTTGCTTAGCCATATACAACTTTATATCAGCCCTTTTAATAAGTTCTATAATCGACCTTTCATTGTCGTATTGCGATATGCCGGCGCTGAATGTATAGTATATGGTTTTATCGGCTACCTTAAGTCCTCCTCTTTCAGATAAAACTTTACGAATCCTTTCAATAACTTTTTTTGCGTCTTTTTTTACTGAAAAAGGCATCAATATCAAAAACTCTTCACCTCCATATCTAAAAAGAATGTCGCTTTCTCGAAGATTGTTCTGTAAAATACGTGCAAAATCTTTTAATACCAAATCCCCGACATCATGCCCAAAAGTATCGTTAATATCTTTAAAATTATCGATATCAACCATTACGACGCTTAATGGATAACCATGCCTTTTTGCCTTGTTAAACTCTTTAGAGGCTATCTCTTCCAAATAGTATCTATTGTAAAGTTTGGTTAAGCTATCCGTTATCACTTTATGTAACAACTCATTTCGCTCTTTTTGAATACGAAAATATTCAATCTCTTTCATAAGCATAACAGAAAAAAGCTTTTTAAAGTTTTTTAAAATCTCTTTATCCTCTTCGCTAATAATCTCATCTTTTGAAAAGAGAAAATAGCATATTCCGTTTATTGAGTGATGCTCGTTGTAAGTAACAAAAGGAAAAGCCAAATACTCGTTATGTAGATTTATATCCGCTATTTCTCTGACATAAAAACTTTTTCCCTCCATTGCCAATATCTTTTCAACTAACTCAAAAAGGTCTTTTTCTAAAAACGGAATCTCTTTTGGACGTTCTATAAATGAATCAAACACAACAACTCTTCCATCAACGCTACTTAAACATATAACCCTCTCCAAGGCAAAAAGTTCATTCATCAACATCATTACCGTGCCGATTTTTTCATATACGCTAGTAGTCGTAAAAGAAATCTGCTCAAAAATCTTAGAGAGTATCTCATTTGCTTTTGTAAGACGTTGAACATTTCTATATCCTCTAAATTGCAAATAGATACCTACGTCTAACTTTCTAAGTCTAGATATAAGATAAGGTATCATTTTTTTAGAAATAATAGAACCGTGCTGCGGAGCTATTAGCTGAGGATTTTTCTCTTCTATCATATCTAAACCGTGATTTACTATCTCTCTACTAGGCATATAATGGGTATGAAAAAGTTTCATCTGCTCAAAATATTTTTTAGGATCATCCGCAAAAAGCCTAAAAGTCTCCGTAAAAGCTCCAAATATATCGCTTGAAAAGAGTATTTTGCTTCTTTTATCGAAACTGCATATATTTCCCGCAAAATGCATATAAGGAGTAAAAACAAACTCTATCTCTCTTCCGCCGGCGTTTAAAACCCAGCCGTTTTGGTCAACCTCATAAAAATCTATACCCCAATTATAATGTTTTAGTAGTGTAGCCGAGCGCCAATGCGTTACTATATATCTATCTTTTGTACCTATTTCATTTAAAAGATCGCTCACACAAGAGGTGATATCGGGGTCTTGATGATGACATATAATATATTTTATGTTTTTCAGAGGAATTACTCTTGAAATTTTTTTCCTAGTCACTTCCCAAGTAAGTTTTGACCCCGGATCAATTAAAACGGAGTTCTCGCCGTTTTCTATAAGATATACATGACACTGGAAGGGATCGTCAGGCAAAACATATCCCACCCACCAAATATTAGGAGCTATTTCCACCGGGTTTTTATAAATATTATCTTCTTTCCCCATTTTTATTTCCTAACAAGATTTGAATGCTCTTAAAATCAAAAACTTTACTAGGACACCTTGAAATCTTTAGTAAAACCAACGCTTGTAAATTTTATAAAAACACGTTAACAACGCGTTTTTTTTAGCCTATTTGGCAAACATAAAATTTTCTAGCCAAAATTTCAAATCCTTAGTTCAACTAATTTTTCAAGGTGTCTTAATTTAATTCTTTTTTATATTAACATAATTTTTTTTAAAATAGCTAGATAGAAAAAGGAAGGTAAATAAGAAAGAAAAAAGAGGGGTAAAACCCTCTTTCTTAGTTTTTTATATCTTTCATAGTTTCAGCAATCATAAAAGAGAGTTCCAAAGCTTGATCAGCGTTAAGTCTAGGATCACACTGCGTATGGTATCTACTCCTTAATCCTTCGGCCGTTATAGAGCTACTTATACTTCCGGTACACTCCGTAACGTCAGAACCGGTCATCTCAAGATGAATTCCGCCGGCGTAGGTGCCTTCAGCTTTATGAATCTGAAAAAACTGTTTTACTTCGCTTAAGATTTTCTCAAAATCTCTAGTTTTTAATCCGCTTTCGGTTTTATAGGTGTTTCCGTGCATTGGATCGCAACTCCAAACCACGTTCTTACCGGCATCCTTAACTACTCTTAAAAGCGGTGGAAACAACTCGCTTATCTTATCTGCTCCCATCCTCACTATTAAGGTAAGTCTTCCGGGTTCATTTTCGGGATTTAATCTGTCGATTAATTCTAAAAGCTCATCTTTTTTCATAGAAGGACCAACTTTTACTCCTATTGGGTTTTTAATGCCTCTAAAAAACTCTATATGAGCGCCGTTTAATTCTCTAGTTCTATCGCCTATCCATAAAAAGTGAGCGGAACAATCGTACCACTCTCCCGTAAAAGTATCCTTTCTGGTAAGAGCCTCTTCATAATTTAAAAGCAAAGCCTCATGAGAAGTGTAAAGCATGGTTTGGCTCAGTTGCGGCGTATTTTTTATATCTATCCCGCACGCTTCCATAAACTTTAGCGATTCTGTTATCTTACAGGCTAGTTCTTCAAACTTTTCGCCCAAATCTTTATTTTTAACAAAATCCACGTTCCATTTATGAACTTTGTCTAAAGATGCAAATCCCCCTCTTGCAAAAGCTCTTAAAAGATTTAAGGTTGCGGCAGATTTATAGTAAGCCTCAAGAAGTTTTTCCGGTTTGGCCTCTCTTGCTTCCGGAGTAAAATCTATTTCATTTATAATATCTCCTCTATAACTAGGCAGTTTTACGCCGTTTACCTCTTCAAAATCGCTACTTCTTGGTTTTGCGTATTGTCCCGCGATTCTTCCTATCTTGACTATAGGTTTGCCTGAGGAGTACATCAAAACCATATTCATCTGCAACAATACTTTAAAAAGGTTTCTTATATTTGCCGCATTAAAATTGGCAAAACTCTCAGCGCAATCGCCACCTTGAAGCAAAAAGGCCTTGCCGTTGGCCACCTGTGACAACTTCTCTTTCAAATTCCTAGCTTCACCCGCAAAAATCAGAGGCGGATATGTACTAAGCTCTTTTTCTATCTCTTTTAGCCTGTTTATATCTTTGTAAGCGGGTTGCTGTTTTATAGGAAAATCTCTCCAGCTTTTCGGACTCCAACTCATCTTATCTTCCTTTATAAAAATTGCGAAATTATATCTAAAAATTTCTTATTTTTTCACAAACTATTGTAGCATAATTTATAAATTTTTTCAAAAGAAAAATTTTTTCTTTTATACTTTGACTCTATCTTTTAACGCTTTGCTCAAAGATAAAGTATCTACGTTTTCTAAACTAACTCCGGTCGGAACTCCTTGCGCAATCTTCGTAAATGTGATATCGAAATCTTTTAAACTATCTTCTATATATATCATAACGGCGTCATTTGCTATCGAGGGAGTAAGCGCAAATATAATCTCTTTAACTCCCTCCTCTTTTACTAAATTTTTTAGTTCTTCTATCCTGTCTTCCAAAGAGTCTAAAACAAAATATTTGCCCAAAAATTCACGACTCTCTTCTATGATTAAAATATCTTTAGCGCTTTCCACTAAACAAAGAGTAAAACTATCTCTTTGCTCGTCGCTGCAGATATAGCAAAGCTCATCTTCGCTAAGCCCGCCGCATCTTTTGCATTTTCTTATATCTCTTACCGCACTCTCTATAGTATGAGCAATTTTTAACGCGTTGAAACTATCTTCCATAACCATATAAAAAGCGAGTCTCATAGCGCTCTTCTTTCCTATAGTGGGTAAAGATTCCAAAACGTTTACCAATTCGTCAAATTTTTTAAAACCTCTTTTCAACGGCTACGCTCCGATTTTTTTCTGAAATTATACAATATTAAGAAATCTGGAGTTTAAATCTAAATATTATACTCTTATACATAAAATTGATTTATTACTCTTTTTTTGCTAAAATCAGCCCTGCTTAAAAAAGACTTAAATGTGAGGTGGCATCTTGATAGATATAGACTATTATGAACTTTTAGAAGTTGAAAGAAACGCATCTTTTGAAGAGATTAAAAAAGCTTATAGAAAACTAGCTCTTAAGTATCATCCCGACAGAAATCCAGGAAACAAAGAGGCTGAAGAAAAATTTAAGATGATTAATGAAGCATACCAAGTTTTAAGCGATAAAGAAAAGAGAGCTCTTTATGATAGATACGGAAAAAGAGGGCTAGAAAATCAAGGCTTTGAGGGTTTTAGCCACAGTTCATACGAAGATATTATGGACTTTTTCGAATCGGTATTTGGCGGAAGCTTTGGAGGATTCGGATTTGGTAGAAGAAGAGAGGAACAAAAATATCCTCTAGATTTATCTTTAGAGATGACTATCTCATTTAACGAAGCTCTTTTTGGAACACAAAAAGAGATTGAGTATGAGTATAAAGTTCCTTGTGAAGCCTGCGAAGGCACAGGCGCCGAAAACGCAAACATAATAACCTGCTCCGAATGCGGTGGTAGAGGACAGATTTTTTATAGACAAGGATTTATGACATTTTCTCAAACTTGCCCAAGATGCTCGGGAAGCGGTAAAATTGCGGCGCAAAAGTGTAATAAATGCAAAGGCTTGGGATATGAACGCGTTAAAGAAAAGATCAAGATAAACATACCAGAAGGTATAGACAACGAAGATAGAATTAGAGTAGGCAGGAAAGGAAATATTGGCGTAAAAGGAGAAAGAGGGGACCTTTATATAACTTTTTACGTAGAGGAAGACGAACATTTTGTTAGATACAACGACGATATATATCTCGAAGTTCCTGTATTTTTCACTCAAGCGATTTTAGGTCAAACTATAAAAATACCTACTCCAAGAGGCGAAAAAGAGTTGAAACTGCCATCCGGAGCAAAAGATAAACAGCAGTTTGTATTTAAAGGAGAGGGAGCTAAAAACGTAAGAACGGGAAGAGTCGGCAACCTAATAGCGCAAATCAAGATAGAGTATCCTAAAAAATTGACAAATGAGCAAAAAGAGCTTCTAGAAAAACTTCAAGAGAGCTTCGGAATAGATAGCAAACCTCACGAAAAAAAGTTTGAATCTGTTTTCGATAAAATAAAAAGTTGGTTCAATAAATAAAAGACGGCTCCAACCGTCTTTAATTCATCCTCAAATCCACGTTCAATTTTCTTCTTTTATAGTAAGCGGCGGCTATTAACGAAAAGAGAAGCGCTACTGCGTAATATACCCAAGTCGGGATCGGTACGGGGTCTCCTTGAGCATACGAATGAAGCCCGGATAGATAGAAATTTACCCCAAAATATGTCATTATAACCGAGGAAAAAGCGAGCAAAGAAGCTACGTTATACAAAAAAAGTCCGTTTAGTTTAGGAACAAGCCTCATATGCTCTACGCAAGCATAAATAAGGATCGTTACTAAAGCCCAAGTCTCTTTAGGGTCCCATCCCCAATATCTTCCCCAACTCTCATTTGCCCAAACGCCCCCTAAAAAGTTTCCGATTGTCACTAAAATAAGCCCTATAATGAGGCTCATCTCGTTTGTATATGTTAGCTCTTTTATCGTAAGGATAAGTATTTTTTTATTGTTTTCGTTCATAAAAATATAGAGTATCAAGACTATAAAGGCTAAAAGAGCGCTAAGCCCCAAAAAGCCGTAACTTGCCGTAATAACTGAAACGTGAATCATTAGCCAGTACGATTTTAAAACGGGAACTAGATTGGTTATTTGAGGATCGAGCCAACTAAGATGAGCCACAAAAAGGATTAACCCGCTAAGTAAAGCGGTTGCGGCTAGAGCTATCGGAGAGTTTTTTGAAAAGAAAAATCCGGCAAGAACTATAGCCCAAGAGATATAAACCATAGACTCGTAGCCATCGCTCCAAGGCGCATGTCCGGCCACATACCATCTAAGCCCAAGACCAAAAGTCTGAGCTAAAAATCCTAAAATAATAAAAAACAGACCTATCTTTATAACCGCTTCTATTTTTATTTTTGGATTGATTAGATTTACTAATATTATAATCAAAAGTAAAAAACCTATAATCGTGTAGTATGGAACTAATCTATTGAAAATATCTAACTTATTGTATAAAAGTTCAGCTTTAAGTTTAGTTTTACTAGGTATTATTGAGGCTCCGTAATATTTTTGATAATCTTTAATAACCTCTAAAGCTTTATCGGCCTTCTCCCAATCGCCGCTTACAAGAGCTTCGTCAATATTGGAAAAATAGCTAGCGGTTATTAGACGTACAAGTTCCGCTTGTTTTGGTGGAAATGTCTTTATAGCTTCAATAGGAGAGTACCATTTTTGATTTTTGTCGTTGGGTTTTGGAAAGATTCTTAAAAGTTCGCCCGTATAAACAAGATAACAGACGTTAACTCTCTCATCAACTTTTATAACCTCTTTATCAAGTTTATCTCTTTGAGACGGTTTTTTCGCAACTGCTACTTGTACGTACTTTTCTATAAGATAGTTGCCATTTTTATCAAAAAACTCTTTAAAAGAGGCATATTTTTCTTCACTATTCAAACCTAAAATCTCTTTAAGTTTTGGATGGTGTACATATATCATTTTTATGTTTTGCCAGATATCTGGCTTTATCGTCATTCCTAAAAAAACTTGATTTGGAGAAAGTCCCAAAAATTTTTCTTTTTTTGTAACTTTTGCCAAAACCATTCTAGATAGAGTATCTACAGGCTCAATTCTTCCGTCTCTATCTTGTACCAATAATTCCCCAAATTTTTCGGCATGATTTTTGTCAAAAGATTTAGCAATCTTTAAAAAATCTTTTGGCTCGTTTTCTGCGGCTAACAGACTAATAGGCAAAAATAAAGCCGCCAATAAAACCGAGCTCATAAGCATAGCTTGACGTTTTTTTTGCACTCTTTTAGTAAGGCGTATAAGTTTCATAAATCTGCTTTGAGGCGTAAAAAGATGAAAGATCATCCCTAAAAACAGTAAAGTGTATCCTATATAGGTTATTATAGTTCCAGGATCGTGATTAACGGAGAGAATAGTGCCTTTTTCATCCATATCGTAAGAGCTTTGGAAAAATCTATACCCTCTATAATCCAATACATTATTCATATATATTTTATAAGGCATAACAACCTTTTTCTCATTATCTATCAATACCACTTCACTAGCGTATGAAGAAGGACTCATAGAACCTGGATACTTTTCTATTTGAAAATCTACAAGTTTTAGAGCAAAAGGGAGCTTTATGATTTTTGAGCCGTAGGTAACGGTTATTTTCATATCTCCTAATTCGGTATATACCGGATTTCCGATTTGGTTAGGTTTGCCAAAAAGGGTTAGCTCTTTTTTTCTTCCTTTTAAGCTCAACTCAAACACAAGGGCGTCTTGTATATTTTTCTCTTTTACCTTCGCGCCTTTAGATACAAGGATAGGTTTTACCCCTTTTTGATAATCTTTCACAACGATATTTACGCCGCTTATGCTGTAAAGCTTTCCCCTCTCAAACGGAAGTTTTTCGTGCTTATTTAGAGTTTGTTCTTTTTTATCGGACATACTTAAAGTACGCACTTCAAAGGGAGAATCTATATGGAGTTTACCCTCTTTCTCTTCGATTTTAACCACTTTTTTTTCTGTTTTAACGCTATCTTCGAAACTTAAAACAAAAGAACCCAGATCGATAGACTCACCCCTTTTCAAAGTGAGATTTTCAACCTCTCCGCCGACAGAAATCATTAAAGATACAACACTTTCGCCGTTTTTATCTTTTACAAGCTCTATCTTGGCGTTTGGCACATATTTTTTAAGCTCCAATATCAACTCTTCATTACCTAAATTAATACTCTTTTTAAAACGGTTTTCGCCTATTGCCGAAAGAAGTATCGGAGATTCGAAATGGTATCTTTTACCATCTTTTACGATATCAACCAAAATGTACGTTCTATCTGAAACTATTTTATCTTGAGTCGCGCCTTCTCTAATATGCATAATCCCTTCATATCCAAGATATCTTGTAACAGCAGCGCCAACCAATATGATTATAAAAGCAAAATGAAAAACTCCGGTTATCCACTTCTCTTTTCGAAAAAGTCTAAATCTAAAAATGTTATATATAAGATTGACCGCCAAAATTATCATTAAAGCTTCAAACCATCTAGCGTTATAGATCAAGGCTTTAGCTGTCTGCGTTCCGTAATCGTTTTCTATAAACGTAGCCGCCCCTATAGATAAAGCAAAAATAAACATATAAATAATCGCGGATTTTATGGACAGAAAAAGACTTTTTAAATATTTAACCATTATCAGACCTCGGTATTTAGTAGAAGATAAGATTTTAATAAGTTTTAACCTAAAGAGTGTAATTATTGTTAAGTTAGTTATGGATTTTAAGTTTAAAGCCCCAAGTTTAGGGACTTTATAACTTTTTTTTATCTATTTTAACTCTCCCCACCTTTTTGAAACTGATACGCTGCACTTTAAAGGTATGTTTAACTTGTAAATATTTTCCATAATATCCTTGAAAATATGGGAAAGTTCTTCCGCTTCGCTATCTTGAACTTCGAAAATAAGTTCGTCATGAATCTGCAAAATGATTTTTGCCGGATAATTTTTTTGATTAATTTCTTCTTTTATTTTATTCATCGCTAGTTTTATTAGGTCTGCCGCGCTCCCTTGAAAAACCGTATTTGTGGCTTCTCTCAAATAGGCCGCCATCTGAACGGCGCTAGCATGAGCAAAATCGAAGTATCTTCTTCTACCAAGAAGAGTCTCGACGTAACCTTTTTCTTTTGCAAAGTTTTCAACAGATTCCAAAAAACTTTTAACGGTAGGAAAAGAATCAAAATAGCTCTCTATTATAGTTTTAGCCTCCTTTGTGCTTATACCTAAAGTTTGAGCCAGTTTCCTACTGCCCATTCCGTAAATGAGACCGAAATTTATGCTTTTTGCAATATTTCTTTTCTCTTTTGCGTTCTCTTTGAACAGTTTTTGAGCAGTTTCCAAGTGAATATCCTTATCTTCCATAAAAGCTTTGATTAAAGAGGAATCTTTACTAAAATGGGCAAGAAGTCTTAGTTCAATCTGAGAATAGTCTATACCTATCAAAAGCTTTCCCTCATCTGCAATAAAACCGTACCTTATCTCTCTACCCACTTCTGTTTTCACAGGAATATTTTGAAGGTTCGGATTTTTAGAACTAAGCCTTCCGGTTGCGGTTCCGGTCTGTATAAAAGAGGTATATATGCGATTATCTTTATCTTTAGAGCCAAGTTTCAAAAGAGGCTCTATATATGTGGTTTTTAGTTTAAAAAGCTCTCTGTACTCTAAAATCTCTTTTATTATCTCATGTTTATTTTTTAGCTCATTTAAAACTGATTCGTTTGTGCTATATCCTGTTTTTGTCTTTTTAATAGGGGGGAGTTTTAGTTTCTCAAAAAGAACGTATCCTAACTGCTTTGTAGAATTGATATTAAACTCCGAACCGGCTAGTTCATAAATCTTTTTTGTCAGTTCCTCCAGGCGTTTTTCTGTTTTTACAAGTAGTTTTTCAAAAAATCCTATATCAACCTTGATTCCCGCCTTTTCCATCCAGATAAGCGTATTGATAAAAGGATACTCGACCTCTTTAGCTTCATTATATAGATGTTGGGAATCTTTGTTTTTTAATTCTTGTAAGAGCTGAAAATATAAAAGATAAGTTATAAAAGCATCTTCTGCCGCATATTTTGTTGCCTCTTCGATATTTACCAAGGAAAAATCTTCGCCTTTTTTAACGGTTTCTTTGTAAGTTATCATAGAATGAGAAAAGTATCTTTTCGCTAAAGAGTCCAATCCTACCGAACTTTCAGGATCAACCAGCCAAGCAAGTATCATAGTGTCCGCATAGCAAACCGCCTCTTTTAAACCGTAAGCGTACAATAAAGATAGATCAAACTTTAGATTGTGTCCAACAAATCTTCTTTCTAAAATCTTTTTTACGCCTTTTAAAGCATCCTCCAATGAGACTTGATCGCCTACTCCAAGATATTTATGACCTACCGGCACGTAATATGCTCTTTTTTTATCAAAACAGAAACTAAACCCGACAATATTTGCGTTTTTGGTATCTAACGAATCCGTTTCCGTATCAAAAGCCACTATAGCATCTTTGGGTATTGAGTCTATAACTTCCAACATCTTCTCTTTACTGTCTAGTAAGATAGCTTCAAACTCTAAACTCTCCTCTCTTTTTTCTATAATTGGTTTGGCTTTTAGTCTGTTTAAAACAGAAGTAATATCATAATCTATCAGTTCATCCGCTATTTTTAATATAGGGTTTATTTGCGGAAGTTCAAACTCTTTAAGGTTGCATTCTTCAAAAAGGTCATCTTTGAGTAGCACCAGCTTTTTGCTTAAAAATGCAAGCTCTTTGCCTTCTATAAGAAGTCTTTTTATGCGTTCAGGTTTAACTTTATCGATATTTTCATAGATATTTTCAACGTCGCCAAACTCGTTTATCAGTTTTGCGGCCGTTTTTGGCCCAATGCCTCTTACTCCGGGTATATTATCAGCGCTGTCTCCGGTAAGGGCAAGAAAATCTTTTATGTATTTAGGCTCCACGCCAAACTTTTTTATAGCTCTCTCTTCATCTATCTCCTCTTTTTTTATCGGATCGTATAAAACAACATTTCCGTCATCAATCAATTGATAAAGGTCTTTATCATGGCTTACTATCCTAACTTTTACCCCTTTTGCTTTTGCGCACTTAACTATCGAAGCTATGATGTCATCAGCTTCTACCCCTTCTTGTTTTAGCTGTTTAAAGCCCATCTTGTCTATCCATTCAATGGCAATAGGTAATTGCTGTAAAAGTTCAGGCGGCGCTTCGGGACGCTGAGCTTTATAGTTTTTATCTATATCGTTTCTAAAAGATGGACCCTCGCTATCTAAAGCAAAAAGTAGATAATCGCTTTGATGCTCTTTAGATAAGTTGTATATAAAGTTTATAAAACCGGTTAATAGTCCGGTGGGAAAACCTTTTTTGCTTTTAAGAGGAGGAAGAGCGTAATAGTTTCTAAAAAAAAAGCCGAAAGTGTCTATGATCGTTAAAGTCTTCATCTTTATCCTTGCCGCGTAAATTTATGTATAATTTTATAAAAATTTTCCAAAAGGGAAGTTATGAGAATTTTATTAACCTTTTTGTTAACGATATATGTTTATGCAAAAGATTTTTCCAAAATCAGAGAAGAAAATATAATGCAGATAAACTCCATTATAAAAATCTATCAAAAAAGATTAGAGTGTCTTAATCTAGAAGGAGAACCAAAAGAGTGTATAAAAAAATATCCGCTAAACCAAAAAAGCGATCAACTTTCACTGCTTATTTGCAATACCTTTCCTAAAAACTACTATAAAAACATACTAAAAAGAGACCTCAATATGTTAAAAAAAGAGAAAATGTGTTGGGGAAAAGCTATGAGTAAAGAAGAGGCTATTGATTGTTTTAAAAAGTAATATTTTTCAAGCTATCTATAGCCTCGCTTAAAAACTCTACCTTTAACCCCTCCTCTAATGCGATTTTTTCCGCTCTTTTTATTGCGGCCTCTTTGAGAGGCATATTAACAGGAACCGCGCTCTTTACTATATATAAAGCTCTTGAATACTCGTAACACTCTTCAGGAGCGCTTTTAAAATCGTCGGAATATTTTATAGAGTTTACGAAAAGCTCGTCAAAACCCCAATACTCGAACATTTCTGCCGTTACTATAGCTGTGGTCGCATCTACAAAAAACTTTTCTACAGAAGCTATATCCATAGTAATTTCAATTTCCGATTTAAAAGGATAGACCAAATCTTCTTTTATTATCTCATCGGCTATGATGATCTTGCCCATTTCCTGCAAAAAAGAGGCTAAGTTAAGTACTTTAAGTTTTCTACTATCTACTTTTCTGTACCATCTATACATCAAATGGTTTTGAAGATGGGATATACGAGCAAACTCATCGGCTGTTATACCGTAAGGTTCCATGTCGATATTTAAAAGTTTTTTTATGGAATTTTCCAAAACGACAGCTTTTACTTCAGAAAGCCCCAGTAAAGATATAGCGTGAGTAATATCCGTTATCTCTTCACGAAGAGCGTAAAAAGGAGAATTGACTCTTTTTAAAATATTCGCCACAATCATAGGGTCACTGGATAAGATTTTTGCAATCTCTTCCAAACTTACATTGGGATCGTTATAAGCTTTTTCAAACTCTTCCACGGTTTTTGGTAAAGGAGGCAGACTTCTTATCCTTTTTACTAGCGATTCTCTCATCTTCACACCTATTTTTTTAATTAACTGAGACATCTGAAAAATTACAAATTGAACAAATGATTTGATATTTAGCTTGAAAATTTTATGTTATCCAAAAGGATAAAAAAGCGCGTTGTTAAGCGCTTCTACATAAAATAGACAAGCGTTTGTTTTACTAAAAATCTAAACTCGACTATACAAAATCTGGCAATTGTTCTGAACACTCAACTATATTTTTATAATTATACTTTAAACTCTTTAGCCAAAAATTTACCGGTAAAACTACCTAATGTTTCATAATTTTTCGCTATATGCTCCGGAGAGCCCTCGGCTATAATTTTTCCGCCCTTTTTACCGCCTTCCGGACCCATATCGATAATATAATCGGCATTTTTAATAACATCAAGATTGTGTTCTATAACAATCACGCTATTTCCTAACTCAACGAGATGGTGCAGTACTTTAGTTAACCTATCGACATCGGCAAAATGTAAGCCGGTTGTAGGCTCGTCCAATATATATAGAGTATTTCCTGTATCCTTTCGGCTAAGTTCTCGCGAAAGTTTAATCCTCTGTGCTTCGCCTCCACTTAAAGTAACCGCGTTTTGTCCAAGAGTTATATATCCAAGACCTACATCTTGCAAAGTTTTTAACTTTTGGTAGATTTTTGGGATATTTTTAAAAAACTCTATAGCTTCGTCTACGCTCATAGCTAGGACGTCTGCTATATTTTTACCTTTATACTCTATCTCTAGCGTTTGAGAATTGTATCTTTTTCCTTTACAAGCATCACATTTTACCATTATATCCGGTAGAAAATGCATCTCTATCTTAATCTCCCCTTCCCCTTTACACTTTTCGCAGCGGCCTCCTTTGACGTTAAAACTAAAGCGTCCCGGAGAATATCCTCGTATCTGAGCCTCTTTTGTTTTTGCAAAAAGATTTCTTATCTCATCCATAACGCCCGTATATGTTGCTGGATTGCTTCTTGGAGTTCTACCTATGGGACTTTGATCTAGATATATCACTTTATCTAGATTTTCCAACCCCTCAATCTCTACGCCTGCAACCTTTTTCACCTTCTTCGCTCTGTTTAAAATCTCTTTAGCTACGGGCAAAAGTGTCTGAAGTATCAAAGAACTTTTACCGCTACCGCTTACTCCCGTTACCGCCACAAAATTTCTAAGAGGAATCTTTACGTTTAAATTTTTTATATTGTTAACATTTACGTTTTTTATCTCTATCCACTCATTCTGTTCTCTATAAAACTTATACTCTATCTTTTTTTTGCCGGTAAGATACTGCGCCGTCAACGTATCGCTTTTTTTAAGCTCCTCCAAAGTTCCGCTAAAAACTACCTCTCCGCCAAATTTCCCAGCGCCAGGCCCTATATCTACTATAAAATCCGCACTCTCGATAGTCTCTTTGTCATGTTCGACTACTATAACCGTATTTCCCTTTTTTTGTAGATTTTTCAAAGTTCTTATAAGCTTTTGCGTATCCCTTTCATGCAAACCTATACTAGGTTCGTCCAATACGTACATTACGCCCGTTAGACCGCTACCTATCTGAGAAGCGATTCTGATCCTTTGAGCTTCTCCGCCGCTTATCGTTCTAGCATCTCTTCCTAAACTAAGATATCCAAGACCTACGTCAACCAAAAAAAAGAGTCTCTCTCTTATCTCTTTTAGTATAGGAGCGGCTATAACTTTTTGCTGTTTTGTCAAATACTCAAAATGTCGCTCCTCGTTAAAAAACTTATAACACTCGTCAATCGACATATCCAATATATCCGCTATCGTTTTTCCGGCAACCCTAACCGCTAAGCTCTCAGGCTTTAGTCTATATCCTTTACACTTGTCGCACACTTTTTCGCTCATATACTCGTTAAGCTCTTTTTCCTCTTTAAACATATCGTAAGCTATTTTAACGACTCCGGGCCAAATTCTCATAATATTGTGGGTTTTCCAC
>JALWIX010000035.1 GCA_027082175.1 Campylobacterales bacterium | reverse complement strand
GTATTAGTAGTCTATAAAGCTGTATTATTCTATTATAATATTTTTTTTGAGATATTTTTTTTGCATTTAATACAGCCGGAAAAAGTGAACTAGTTATTGAAGCTGTAATAAACAACCACATTTCACTAAATTTTACTGCAACACTATAATAACCAACTTCTTTACTTCCAAGCATCTCTTTTATCATCACTTGATCAATTTTCATATAAACAGATATAGCTATCCCACTTAAAATCAAAGGCCAACTATCTTTCAATAAATTAATCGCCAATAATTTATTAAATTTTAGATTTTGAATTTTGGATTTTGGATTAACTTTCATATACCAAAAAATATATCCGCAAGCTAAAATAAAACTATCAAAAAGTACCACCCAAGCAAAAGCTTCAAGCGGTGCATTATTTATTATAAATGCAATTTTTACTAAACTGCTAATAAAAAGAGAAAATGTATTTGCAAATACAGCATACTTACTCATCACTTTTGCTTGAAAATACATATCAACAACATTAAATGTTTGAAAAATAGTTGCAGAAGCAATGATAAAAATTAACATATTTGTATATTGATCATTTGATGTAAAATGAATAGCTATAAATAAAATAACAAGAGTTAAAATAGCGCCAAAAAGTTTTAAAATAAAAGCAGTCCCCAACAGTTCATTCTCTTTTTCTGGATGTTTTACAAGTTCTCTAACAACTATTCCATTAAGCCCTAGTGTAGCAATAGCACTAAAAAGTCCAACAAAACTTTGAGCATAACTTAAAAGACCATATTTTTCAGGACCGAGATACCTTGCCACCCAAATACCTACAAATAATCCTATTACCATACGAAGTATTTTCTCAGCAAAAAGCCATGAAGTATTAGCAAAATATTTTTTAAAACCTTGATGTTGAAATAAAGTTTTTATTTTATTTACCATTTATATACCACTTATATACTCTCATAACCCCTTCTTCAAGTTTTACTTTATGTTTCCATCCAAGCGAATGAAGTTTTGATACATCCGTCACTTTTCTCATTGTGCCATCTGGTTTAGAGGTATTAAAATAGAAATCCCCTTTATATCCTACTATCTCTTTTATGAGATAGGCTAGTTCTATTATCGATATATCTTTACCTGTTCCAATATTGATATGGGTATTTCGTATCTCATTAGTGGTATAAATAGTAACATCATAGGTAGTATTAACTCCAAACTGCTCTTGGACTATATCTTCAAAATCCACATTTTCCATTAAATATACACAAGCATCTGCCATATCATCACTCCATAGAAATTCGCGTCTCGGTTCTCCCGATCCCCAAATTTCTATGGAAATTTTGAATTTTGAATTTTGAATTTTGAATGAAATACCATTTTTCTTTAATATGTTTAAAATTTCTTCTTTACTTGCACTTCCATCAATACCTTCTATCGGGTTTTTATCTAAATCTTTTCTTATCTCATCAAAGTTGTTTTCTTCTAAACATTTTCCAAGATGTATTTTTCGTATAAGTGCTGGTAAAACGTGAGATTTTTCTAAATCAAAATTATCATTTTCTCCATAAAGATTTGTTGGCATCACCGAGATAAAATTGGTTCCATATTGAAGATTGTAGCTTTCACACATTTTAATACCTGCAATTTTGGCTATGGCATACGGTTCATTGGTATATTCTAGTTCACCTGTAAGTAGATACTCCTCTTTGATAGGTTGTGGGCAGTTTTTTGGGTAGATACAGGTACTTCCTAAAAATATCAGTTTTTTAACCTTATGGATATATGCATTATGGATGACGCTATTTTGGATCTCAAGGTTTTCGTAGATAAAATCGGCTCGATAGATATTGTTTGCCATTATTCCTCCAACTTTTGCTGCTGCAAGGAAGATATACTCCGGCTTTTGCTCTAGAAATAGTTCATTTACTTTGTCTCTATCTTTTAGATCTATCTGAATCCATTGAATTTTATCGATATTAGGAGATTTAGAATGAAAAGTTCCAATGAGATTTTTGTATCCTTTTTCAAGAAGTTTTTTAATAATCGCACTTCCAACCAGTCCTGTACCACCGCAGACTAAAACCTTGCTTTTATTTGTCATTACAATCCTTTTAAAGATTGAACAATAAAAATATCAAATAGAAAAAATTCTATATTTCTTCTAGACATAAATCAAATCTTTACTAATTCTTTTTTTGATAAAAGTTTTCATAGAATTATATAGACCAATATCAACTTTTCTTTTAAGTTCTTTTTCCAAAAATTGTTTAGCATACAAAAGATCGAAGCCACTTTTCATATTCATGCTAAAAACAACAATATCTACATCGCTTTTTTGAGTGAAACCTCCTCTTGCTTGGGAACCAAAAAATGCGAATTTTTCGATCCCAAACTTTTGTAAAAGTGTAGGCTTTAGCTTGTGTAATTGCTCAATAATCTCTTGATTCACATTATACTCCACAACTCTTTGGCACCTCAAATCCGTGAGTTTTAAGTACCAATTCTTGATAATTTTCTTTCAGGTCATATTCTATCATCTCCTTAGTCATCTCTTCAAAAGTAATTTGCGGCTCCCAGCCTAGTTTCTCCTTAGCCTTAGAAGGATCACCAAGAAGAAGATCTACTTCAGTGGGTCTAAAATATTTTGGATCTATATTTATCACATCTTTATCTATCAATGATGTGGCATATTTTATGATATTTTCTGGATTTTCTACATTGATATTTTTTAAAAGAGTATAAAGTTCCTCTTCGTTTACATTTTGGACGATACCTTTTTCTTCAACTCCCTTTCCTTCAAAAACTATATTAAGTCCTAAATCTCCAAAAGCCATCCTCGCAAACTCTCTAATCTCTGTTGTTCTTCCTGTTGCTATAACCCAATCTTCCGGTTTTTCATACTGAAGTATCATCCACATCATTCTTACATAGTCTTTTGCGTGTCCCCAATCTCTTTTTGCAGATAAGTTCCCAAGATATAATTTTTTATCAAGTCCCAGAACGATTCTAGCTGCTCCTCTTGTAATCTTTCTGGTTACAAACGTTTCACCACGTCTAGGAGACTCGTGATTGAAAAGTATGCCATTACAGGCAAACATATTGTAAGCCTCTCTATAATTAACAGTGATCCAATAGGCATAAATCTTTGCAGCCGCATAAGGACTTCTTGGATAAAAAGGTGTTTTTTCGTTCTGTGGAACTTCTTGCACCTTACCGTAAAGTTCACTGGTTGATGCTTGATAGATTTTCGTCTTTTCTGTTAAACCTAAAAGTCGTACCGCTTCTAAGATTCGAAGAGTTCCTATCGCATCAACTTCTGCCGTATACTCAGGCTCTTCAAAACTAACTGCAACATGGCTTTGGGCTGCTAAGTTATAGATCTCATCTGGCTGAATCTTTTGTATAAGCCTAGTAAGATTTAGACTATCTGTCATATCTCCGTAATGTAAAAAGAAATTAACATCTTCTTCATGGGGATCTTTATAGAGATGATCGATTCTTTTTGTATTAAATAAGCTTGTTCTTCTTTTTATCCCGTGTACTTCATACCCTTTATCAAGCAAAAACTCGGCTAAATAACTTCCATCCTGTCCTGTAATGCCTGTAATTAGTGCTTTCTTTTTCATTTTTTACCTTTATTTATTGTTTTTATAAAATAGTCTTTTACATATGTATGAATATTATCTTTTCGTAGAATTTCATCTACACTAAACCATTTATACTCGCTATGCTGATTTTTTGGTAAATTACTTAATTCTTTCACTTCCAATAAATAAGCTAAATTTATATAATGAGTCGAAATATTATCTCCAAATATAGAAGTTTCGTAAAAATGTTCGAAAATTCCTATAAATTGTAGTAGTAAGGGATAAGGGGTAAGAGATAAGTTGAGTTCTTCTTTTAAGATTCTTTTTTGAGCTTCTTTAATAGTTTCATTTTTAAAAATTCTCCCACCTATTGTAAAATAGTATCCTTTTGCTGGTTTGTTTACTCTTTTTCCAAGTAAATATTTATTACCTTTTTTAATAATAAAATCAATCGATACTAACGGAGTATGTTCAACAATACATTTAAAAGTTTCTTTATTTAAATATTTTCTGCTCATTATATACTACCTATTACTAACTTTCTCTTTTAAAATCATCTTCGATTCTTACAATATCATCCTCTTTTGTATATTCACCTACTTGAGCCTCAATTAAAACTACCGGAATTTTACCAGGATTTGACAATCTATGAATCTCACCCATCCTTATATAAGTGGATTCATTTGGCCTAACAAGATAAATTTTTTCTCCAATTTGAACCTCAGCTGTACCGCTTACTACGATCCAATGTTCGTTTCTGTGAAAATGCTTTTGAAGACTGAGTCTTTTACCCGGTTTTACTACGATTCTTTTTATCTTATATCCATTATCTTCTATCAATGTTTCGTATGTTCCCCAGGGACGATGGACAATTTTATGAGTGTTAAGGGATAAGTGATAAGGGGTAAGTTTTAGTCGATTTACGATATCTTTAACTTTTTGAGTTTGTCCTTTTTTTGTAATCAAAAGGGCATCATTTGTATCTATAACTATAAAATCCTCAAGTCCAATGGTAGCTATTAGTTTATTGCTATCACTATAATAAAAATTATTTTTACTATCTATCTCTATCGATTCTATTGATTCTACTTCATCAATTAAACTATCAAAGCTTCCTACATCATTCCACTCAAACTCACTTGGAATTAGTTTTATATTTTTACTCTTTTCCATTACAGCATAATCTACGCTAATTTCAGGAATATCTTGCATCTCTTTTAGTCTTATTTGGTTATTGCTTGCTGTTTGTCTTTTTTCATAACTTTTTAATACCTCTTCATAAACTTTTGTAGCATATTTTTTAAGCTCATCCAAAAATATTCCTGCTTTAAACATAAACATACCGCTGTTCCAAAAATAATAACTAGTTGATTGGTTATTTGTATATTGGTTATTGGTTTGTAAGTATTTTTCAGCCGTTTTAATATCCGGCTTTTCATGAAACCTAACAACATCTAGTCCATTTATCCCTTGTCCCTTATCCCTTATACATTCAATATATCCATATCCTGTATTGGCTTCGGTCGGCTTTATACCAAATGTTACTAGATATCCCTCTTCTGCTAACTTTTTTGCTTTTTGAATTGCTTCAAAATATTTTTCTTCATTTTTTATCAAATGATCTGAAGGAGTAACAAAAAGTACCTCATCCTCATCACTCTCAAGCGCTGCGAATGCAATTGCAGGGGCCGTGTTTTTGCCTATTTCTTCTAAAATAAATGTTGAGTTTTGAATATTAAATGTTGAATTATTCATTTCTTCTAACTGATCCAATGCTAAAAAGTATTGCTCTTCATTTGTTATTACCAAACATTTATCACAAACTTTTGAATTTCTTTCTATTGTTAATTGAAATAGTGATTTATTATTAAACAGCTTCAAAAACTGCTTTGGCATCATTTTTCTACTAAGTGGCCAAAGTCTAGTCCCACTTCCGCCGCTAAGGATTATATTGGTCATTTTTTCTCTCCCATTCAAATGCACTTTTGCATATAAGCTCCAAATCGTTAAATTTAGGCCTCCAATCCATCTTTTCTTGTATCTTTTTACTATTTGCTACTAAAGCTGTAGGGTCACCCTCTCTTCTTGGGGCAATCTCTACTTTAAAATCAACCCTGCTTACTTTTTTCATAGTTTCTATAACCTCTTTTACACTATACCCTCTTCCATATCCGTAATTGAAAATATCGCTTTTATGTTTTTCAAGATATTCAAGAGCTTTTATATGTGCATCTGCCAAATCATCCACATGGATATAGTCTCTTATACATATTCCATCAGGAGTTGGAAATCATCACCAAATATACACATCTTTTCTCTTTTGCCAAGGGCAGTTCGTGAAGCAACTTTTATAAGATGAGTTGCATCCTTTGTGGATTGGCCAATTTTGCCTTCTATGTCTGCTCCAGCTACATTGAAATATCTTAGTATCAAATATTTAAAATCCGGACTTGCCTTTGTTGTATCTTTCAAAACCTGCTCGCTCATGAGTTTTCTGTAACCATAAGGATTTATAGGTTTGGTTTCAAAATCTTCGGTTATGCCACTTTTTGGAATTTTGGCTGGTTCACCGTAAACAGCTGCAGTTGAAGAAAAAATAAACCTTTTTACTCCATTTTCAACTGCACATTTTATAAGATTTGTTGTATTTGCAGTATTGTTTAGATAATATTTCAAAGGATTTTTTACAGACTCCGGAACCACCAACGAAGCAGCAAAATGGATGATGGAATCAAACCTTTTTTCTTTGAAAATTTTTTCAACTTCATTCCAATCTGAAAGATCCACTTCTTTAAATTCAAAATCGCCGAAATATTTTTTTAGTCTCTTTATAGTCTCTAAAAAACCGGTAGAAAGATTGTCTATAACTGTTATATTTTTATATCCTTTTTTCAAAAGTTCCTTTACAACATGACTGCCAATATACCCAGCACCGCCTGTTATTAAAATATTTTTCATAAAGTTTCCTAAAATATCACAATTTTAACTAAAATTCTACTTAAAAAAAATTATACAATTCTAAATATGGTTGATTAAGTTATATCCACCTCATAGATTTTCGTTTTTTTGTATTCTAAAAAACTTTTATTATCGCTTCTAATTGTTACATAAATTTGTTTCACTATTTTCATCGACCAAAAGAAATCTCAATATGTTATGGACTTATACACACTATTCACTTAATTTTAAATCTCCGGTAAAATACCTTCTTGAATATCATAATGAGTGCCATATGTTATGGACTTATACACAACTTGACAATAATAGTGGGTTAGTATAAAATAACGTCACATATTTACTTAACAAAGCTCTTTTTTATCTTTCATAAATCTGCTGCGAACAAAATCACAAGAGGAAATCAATGAACGAAAATACAAATCAGAACGAAACGACGACAAATTCAAACCAAAACGGACAATCTGCTCCAAAATCAAAAACAAGAACACACATACCGGTTGAAGGCTACACCATAGAAGAACTTAGAACAAAAACGCTTGACGAACTTATAGCTATCGCCACTCAACTTGGTATCGAAAACCCGCAAGAGTATAAGAGACAAGATTTGATGTTTGAGATACTAAAGTCTCAAGTGAGCAAAGGCGGGTATATACTTTTTACCGGTATCTTAGAAATTACTCCGGAAGGTTACGGATTTTTAAGAGGTATAAACGAAAACTTTTCAAATACTGCAAACGACGCTTATGTAAGCGCCACTCAGATCAGAAGGTTTGCTCTTAGAAACGGAGATGTTGTAACCGGACAGGTTAGACCTCCAAAAGATCAAGAGAGATACTACGCGCTTTTAAAGATAGAAGCTATAAACTATCTTCCACCTGAAGAGAGCAAAAAAAGACCTCTTTTTGATAACTTAACTCCACTCTATCCAACCCAAAAGATAAAACTAGAATACGACCCAATGAAACTAACGGGAAGAGTTTTAGACCTCTTTACGCCTATAGGAAAAGGTCAAAGAGCTCTCATAGTTGCGCCTCCTAGAAGCGGTAAGACTGAGCTTATGAAAGAGTTGGCTCACGGGATTGCAAAAAATCATCCAGAAATTGAACTTATCGTGTTGCTAGTAGATGAGAGGCCAGAAGAAGTTACTGATATGGAAAGAAGCGTAAAAGGAGAGGTTTACAGCTCAACTTTCGATATGCCGGCAAAAAACCATGTAAGAGTAGCCGAACTGGTTATAGAAAAAGCAAAAAGAAGAGTTGAGATGGGTAAAGATGTGGTAATCTTGCTTGACTCTATAACTAGACTAGCAAGAGCCTACAACACAGTAACTCCATCAAGCGGAAAAGTTTTAAGCGGCGGTGTTGACGCAAATGCTCTTCATAAACCAAAAAGATTTTTTGGTGCGGCCAGAAATATAGAAGAGGGCGGTAGCCTAACTATCATCTCTACTGCTCTTATCGATACCGGATCAAGAATGGACGAAGTTATCTTTGAAGAGTTCAAAGGAACAGGTAACTGCGAAATAGTTCTTGACAGAAAAATAGCCGATAGAAGAATATATCCAGCCATAGACATACTAAAATCTGGTACAAGAAAAGAGGAACTTCTTCTTGATCCTAACACTTTACCTAAAGTTTGGGCTCTAAGAAACGCTATGCAGCAAATGGACGAAGTTGAAGCATTGAAGTTTTTATACTCTAAAATGCTAAAAACGAAAAACAACGAAGAGTTTTTAAGTATTATGAATGAAGGAGCATGAGTAGACATTAGTATTTAGTCGACAGTCGTTAGAAAAAGGGAATCGTTTTGAAATGTGAAAATCTTGATGTATGGAAACGTTCTTCCAATTTATGTGTAGATATTTACAAATATTTTAAAAGTTTAAAAGATTACTCATTCAAAGATCAAATAACTAGATCTTCTCTTTCGATTCCAAGCAATATTGCAGAAGGATTTGAAAGAATATCAGATAAAGAGACAATAAGATTTATAGATATTTCAAAAGGCTCTATTGCAGAATTGAAAACTCAAATATTTATAGGTATAAAAATTGGATATATTTCAAAAAATGTCGGTTTGTCTTGGATAGATGAACTAAATGAGATTTCAAAAATGTTATCTTCTTTGATAAAAAAACTAAATTCTAAAGACTAATGACTAAAGACTAAAATATGAAAGCGGCAGTATTTGACAGCGGTATCGGGGGACTCACTGTTGTAAAGAGTCTTCTTGAACACAAACTTTTCGAAGAGATTATCTACTTTGGAGATACCGCGAGAGTTCCATACGGGATAAAAGATAAAAACACAATTATTCGCTACTCTTTGGAAGCTTTGGAGTTTTTTAAAAACTTTGATGTAGATATCTTGATAACAGCCTGTAACTCGGTAAGCGCCTATGCTATCCCCGAACTCAAGCAAAACGCTCCTTTCCCGGTTGTAGGGGTTATAGAACCCGGAGTTTTGGCTCTAGAGAGAAAGATAAATGATAAAGCAGCCAACATCCTTATCATAGGAACAAACGCTACTATCAAAAGTCAAAAATACCAAAAACTTCTAAATCAAAAAGGTTTTTTCAACCATATCTCAAAACCTACCGGACTTTTTGTTCCTATCGTGGAAGAAGGTATATTTGAGGGAGAAGTTTTGGAAGCGGCTATGAGGCACTACTTTAAAGATATCAATAAACCTGACGCCATTATACTTGGCTGCACACACTTTCCTTTGATAGCCAAAAATATAAAAAACTACTTCCAAAACGATACAACTCTAATTCACTCCGGAGAAGCGATAGTAGAGCATTTAGAAAAAGATTTCTCTCTTAAAAAGAGATTTTCAAAAACATCGTTGAAACTTTTCGCCTCCGAAAATCCTGAAAAATTAAAAAGTATTGCAAATATTTGGTTAATTAGTTGATAAAACTTTAACCACTTTAGTTGTAAAATAAAATAAAAAAAGGTTTAGCATTGTCTAAAACTCTTGCGCTTAAATATCGTCCTAAACGTTTTGAGGACCTCATCGGTCAAGACTCAATTGCTCAAACATTGTCTTTGGCTCTTGACTCAAAACATCTTTCTCATGCTTATCTTTTTAGCGGTCTTAGAGGAAGCGGAAAAACAAGTACCGCTAGAATCTTCTCTAAAGCTATGATCTGCGATGAAGGACCTACAAGCAAACCATGCGAGTCTTGCGAAAACTGTATCGCAGCAAATGAAAACCGCCATATAGATATCGTAGAGATGGACGCCGCTAGCAGCAGAAAAATAGACGACATCAGAGACCTTATAGAACAGACCAAATACAAACCAGCAAGCGCAAGATTTAAGATATTTATCATAGACGAAGTCCATATGCTAACACGCGAGGCTTTCAACGCTCTTTTGAAAACATTGGAGGAGCCTCCCGAATATGTTAAGTTTATACTTGCCACTACTGATCCTTTAAAGCTGCCGGCAACTATTTTGAGTAGAACACAGCATTTTAGATTTAAAAAAATTCCGCAAAAAGAGATTGTGTCTCATTTAGCGCATATTTTAAATCTTGAAAATGTAGAGTACGAAGAGGAGGCTTTGCAGATATTAGCTAGAAGCGGTTCAGGGTCACTTAGAGATACTCTAACTCTTCTTGACCAAGCCATAATCTACTCCAAAAACTTCGTCAATACCCAAACTGTTACGGAGATGTTGGGACTAGTCGATCCTAAAGTTTTAGAACAGATTTTTGAAACTATCTTAAGCGGCGATAAGAAAAAAATCAAAGAGACTGTGGAAAATCTAAGAGATTATGAAGCTGAAATGGTGATAGATGAGATGATAATCTATCTAAAAGAGAGACTTTTTGAGGGTGATATAAGATTTTCCACGTTGATTTTAGATAGGTTTTTTAGAATTTTGAGCGAAGCCAAAAATCTTCTTTTCATAAACGCAGATGAAGATTTTGTTTTAACTCTATCTTTTTTAAAGATGTTAGAGGCTCTAAAGATCAAAGAGATAGACGAGCTGATAGAATCTTTAAACAACGAAACAGATAAAGAGCCTACTCAACAACCAACCCAATCTAAACCGCTAGAGACAAAACCAAAAGAGCCTCTGCAGCAAAAACCGAAAGATTATAAAGTGGAGTTTGAAAAACTTATCAAAAAACTTTACGACAGAAATTATGAGCTGGGACAATGTTTTGAAAAGAGTATTAAATTTGTCTCTTTTGAAAACAAAGTTTTAACTTGGCAAAGCGATCCAGATGAGGAGTGTAAAAAAATTTTAAAAATCTCTTACGGAATCATAAGGCACTTTGTTCAAGAAATTTTCGGCATAGATACGAAGATAAAAAAGATAGATCCGCCAAAAAACGAAATCAAAGAGGCGCAGCTACACGCAAACGAAGATAGCTCTTCTATGATGGAAGATATAGAGTCACAAAGCAGCTGCATAAGCGTTCAGGCGGGAATATCCGCAAAAGAGCTTGAAACGAAAGATATTTTAAACGAACCTATGGTACAAAAAGCAAAAGAGCTATTTAACGCAAAGAGGATTATAATAAAGCATAAAGTATAAGAGTTTATGAATCTGGATTTTACAATAGACTTTATAAGACTAGCACTATATGAAGAGTGTAAAAAAACCTAAATATTTTTGTCTTCTTATATGGTAGATAAGCCTTAAAATTTTTAAAAATCATAAAAGCAGCGCTAAAATATTCCATCGAAAAATACGGCTAAATTCAACTATATTTTAAAAACTGAAAATTGTAATGTTAAATCTTAATTCAATCAAATCTTTTTTCTCAAAAACAATGGGATATTCAATCTTTATTGGAATACGGTTTTCCTCAACATAATTTAAAAAGGAGTAGAAGTTTTTTGGTGTTTCAATCTTCATACTTACTAAATATTTTGCTGTTTTATAGTTTTTTTCAACATTCTCATTAACTTTTTTTACTGTTACGTCATTACCGTAAATTATCAAAAGATTCTCCAAATCTTTTTTACTAAAACCGTTTTCAAAATATTTAAGATATCCTTTATACCAAGTTAGTTCCATAAAACTGTTTTGGAGATCGTTATTTTTCTCTTTCAAAATTTTTAGTTTAGATTCTAATTGTGAAATATTCTCTTTTAAATCTCCCGCTCTTTTCATATCAGGTATTATTAAAAAAGCGACAACCGCGTAAAAAAGCGATATAAACAAAAGAGTATAAAGTAGATAAATGATTCTGTTTTTAGCGCCCATTATTAACCTTGGCCTCTTTATTTATTGATAAAAAGAGATATTTCCCGCTCTTTTTTTCAAACTTAACGTCTCTTATTTGATAAAAACTCTTTAAAGACTTTTCTAACTTAAAATATTCCCTTTTAGAAGGAGTAAAACCTTCCAAAACGAGTGATTTTTTATTAAATTCGGCTCTTTTAAGCACAATTTTATCCGGGACTAATTCAAAAATATTTTTAATATTGCTCTTTATAAGAGAATTGGAACTTTTGATATCCTGAACAATAGGTACGATTGATTTTAACAAAGCTATTTTTTTGGTTAATTCTTCTATATTTTTTTGCAAAGATATCTTTTCATTTTGTATCTCTACTATTTGCGATTGAAGCAAAGAGTTCTTATATCTAAAATATATATCTAAACCGCCTAAAAACAAAAAGATAAAAACTATTGAAATTTTAATCCAATTGGGAATAGAAACTCCATCTTTTTCTATTTTGACAGCGTATTTTAAAAACTTATCCTCTTTACATAACTTCTCAAGCTCGCTTTTTAAGTCTATCTTTTTATATTTCGTTTCAAGGAGAGTTTTTTCATAAATCTTTTTAAGTTCATCCTCATCAAAATCTTCGGCATCAAAAATCAAAATCTCCTCTAAAAAATAGCAACATTCGCTTTTATAAAACTCCTTTATAATCTCTTTTACAAATTCGTCATATCTAAATTCTTCATCTTTTTTGATCTGTCTGCTAAAAAAAGCGGAGCCTTCCTTGAAAACAGAAACCGTAACAAAACTTTTCTGATTTAATATCCATAAAGCTTTTTCATTTTTATCTTTTAAAAAAAGATTATAAAGCAGCAAAAATGGGGATATTATATATTCGACATTGGGAATCTCTTTTTTTATTTTTTCTAACTCTTCTTTTGATATAGCGATTTTAAATCTATCCTCTATCTCAAAATATGCATAATCATCCCTAATCTCTTCCTTTTCTTTACAAACGGTATATTGCAAAAGGGTATTTACAAAAAGACAGCTTTTAAAATTTGCTTTTACACTAATATAAGTCTCTTTATCGTCTATTAGGGAAGTATCCACTTTTGGCCTTTAACTGCTCTTTATTTACCAAATTGTAACATTCGCTTCTTTATATATTCCTTTGTGGATTTATCATCAAATTCTTCTATTTTAAATGGCTCTCCAACATAAAACGTTAGTCTAGAAAAAGGTTTTGGAATGATGAATCTATCCCAGCTGTTAAGCTGCCAATATTTTGAAGCTTTATAACGGAAAGGAACTATATATGCATCCTCTTTTTTGGAAATAGCCACAATACCCTCGGCCACGGAGTATCTTGGACCTCTTGGACCATCGGGAGTTATCGCTATATCATACCCATCTCTCATTTTTCTTATAGCATTTAGCAAAACTTTTGCGGCTCCTTTCTTAGTTGAGCCTCTAACAGAATCGATCCCAAATCTTTTAACTATTCTAGCTATTATCTCGCCATCGAAATGTTCGCTAATCATTACAGCTATTTTGTGTTTACCTCTTACTTTTTTGTAAAGATACGGCTGCATTAGCAGTTCGCCGTGCCAAAAAGCTACGATAAAAGGCTCTTTTGGTATTTTTGAAGAGATTTTATACTCTTTTTTACAAGTAAGATAGATTAAACGTATCAAAAATGCCCCGATAGGCGGTAAAAGAGTAGATAGTATCTTTCTTTTTGTCTCTTTTTTCATCACTTAGACAGTTTCACCCTCTAAAGCAAGTCTCCCGGGTTTTGTAATCTTTACGTCTACAAACTTTCCTAAAAGCTCTTCGCTTCCTTTTACTTTGACTATCCAGTTGTTGTCGCTTCTGCCTGCTACGAACCCGCCGGGTTTTAGCTCTTCAAAATATACTTTATAAACTTTGCCAAGCTCCCGTTTACTTATCTCGTCCAAAATTTCAAAATGTAAATCTTGTAATATTTTTAGTCTCTCGCTTGCCACCTCGTCAGGCACTTGATTTTCAAAATCTTTCGCCGGCGTTAAAGGTCTTGGAGAGTATTTAAAACTAAAAATCTGCTCAAACTTAACCTCTTTTACTACCTCTATAGTCTCTTCAAAATCTTTGTCACTCTCTCCAGGAAAACCAACTATAATATCGGTAGAGATACGTACATCGGGAACCATCTCTCTAAGTTTAGAAGCTCTATTTAAAAACCACTCTTTGGTATATCCTCTTTTCATATCTCTTAAAACTTTCGTTGAACCGCTTTGAAGCGGCATATGCATAGATTTACAAATTTTAGGATTGTTTGCAAACTCCTCCAAAAATTCATCATCCATATGAAGAGGATGCGGAGACGTAAATCTTATACGCTCAACCCCATCCACTTCGCTAACCAGTCTTAAAAGTTTTGTAAAGTTTATTTCGCCGTCATAAGAAGAAAATCTTCTACCGTAATTGTTAACATTTTGCCCTAGTAAAAATATCTCTTTAGCGCCGCTTTTAGCCGCTTTTTCTACCTCTTTTAAAATAAGTTCCGGCGGGATGGAAATCTCTTCTCCTCTTGTGTTTGGAACTATACAGAAAGTACACTTTTTGTCGCATCCTATTGATATGTTTATAAAAGCTTTATATAAAGAACTTCGAAAATCGCTAAAGGCGTAAGTGCTTTCATCATAATCAATATCAACTTCGACCGCTTTTTCCTTATGTAAAACTTCAGTTATTTTCGAAACGTTTCTAGCGCCAAGAACAAAACTTACGTATGGCGCCTTTTTTATTATCTCTTCGCCTAGATGGCTTGCGGTGCATCCGCAAACGCCTATCTTCGCACCAGGTTTTTTCACTTTGTTAAAATGCCCGATTTCGGAAAAGAGTTTATGAACCGGTTTTTCTCTAACAGAGCAAGTATTTATCAAAATAAGATCGGCCTCTTTTATATTTTCAGTAAGGTCAAACTCTTCTTTGTTTTTAAGCTCTGCGATTATATGCTCGCTGTCGCGAACATTCATCGCGCAACCGAGAGTCTCTATATAAAGCTTCTTTGTCAAATCCTCTTCCTTTACTTTAAAATATGCACTTCATAAAGATAGTCGTTATCGTCAAGTCCATATTTAACCTCTCTTAAATACACGCTATAACCTTTATTCTCAAAATACTCCACCAATTCGACAAGGTCTTTATGAGCATTCTCTTTATCAAAATAGAAAATCTTTTCACCCTCTTTTTCTACCTCTTCTTCAATCTTTTCTATTGTTATAGTTTTTGGCTTATTTTTCAGTTCGTTTCTCGCTAATTTTAACTCCATACTTACCCTTTAAACAGTTTTTGGTATTATATCAAAAAAGTAACGTTTTATTGCTATTGGAAACTTTTCTTAAACTTAATTCAAGCTAAATTTAATTATAATTACCAAACTCTACAAAAGCTTCTAACCGCTTTTTATAAATCAAAAATTAAGACAATACAAGGAAAGAGATGGAAAAGATAGTAGATATAATAGACTCTATCGCACATGAAAAAAATCTTGATGTAGAAAATGTTACAAATGCTATAAAAACGGCAATCATTAGAACCGCAAAAAAGGTTTTAGGCGAAAATCTAGAGTTTGACGTAGATATAGATAAGCAGAGCAAAAAAGCAAACGTTTTTCAAAAAGTAACCGTAGTCGCCGATGATGACGAAAGAGCTAACGAAGATAGCGAAAAGTATATAACATTAAGCGAAGCAAAAGAGATAGACCCTGATGTAGAAGTTGGAGATGAACTTAGGTATCCGATAGATTTTGAAGGACTTGGAAGAACTGCGGCTTTACATCTGCAAAGAGAGATAGAGTATCATATACAAAGACTCGTAGAACAAAAACTATTCCAAAAATATCAAAACAGAGTTGGAAAAATCATCAGCGGCACCGTAACAAGAGTCGATAGAGAAGAGAACACTTACATAGAAGTTGATGAAGTAAAAGCGGTTCTTCCAATGAGATACAGAATAAAAGGCGAGTATTTCAAAACCGGTGACGTTGTAAAAGCAATTCTTAGAAAAGTTGTAATAGACAGAATTCATGGAATATATCTTGAACTCTCAAGAACAACGCCTAAATTTTTGGAAGAACTTTTAAAACTAGAAGTGCCTGAAATCAAAGATACTCTTGTCAATGTCGAAAAAGTTGCCAGAATACCCGGAGAAAGGGCAAAAGTAGCCTTAACATCAACTTCACCCCAGATTGACCCTATTGGAGCTTGCGTAGGAGTTAAAGGCGTTAGGATAAACGCGGTTAGCAAAGAGCTTAACGGAGAAAGCATAGACTGTATCGAATATTCGCCAGTTCCCGAAATATTTGTGGCAAGAAGTCTTAGTCCAGCCATTATAACCAGCGTAAAAATAGAAGATAAAAAAGCTATTGTTACGCTACCAGCTGATCAAAAATCAAAAGCCATAGGCAAAAGCGGCATAAACATAAGGTTGGCTTCTATGCTCACAGGATACGAGATAGAACTACAAGAAAAAACAGGAGTCGCAGGCATAACGACTAAAGAAGCCATAAGCGAAGAAGAAGGACCAAAGATAACGTTAGAAGACCTTTTTAAAGAGTAAATTTAGAATATTACATATTGGTATATTGGTGTATTAGTGTAAAAACCCGATTAAGCCCTCTGAAAAATTACAAATTTAAAGAAAGATTTGTAATTTTTCAGAATATTCAAATTGATAACTATTAGTTCTTAAAATATGGATTGAGTTTTAAAAGAATAATATCCGCTAAGATATTTCCAAGAAGAGTTAAAAAAGCGGTTATTATCAAAATCCCCATAATTACCGGATAGTCTCTTGAGAGTGCCGCCTGGTAAAAAAGAAGTCCCATTCCATTTATCGAAAATATAGACTCAAGTATTACGCTGCCGCCGATAAGTCCCGGAAGAGAAAGACCAAGTATAGTAATAAGAGGAGGAGATAGATTGGGCAGTATGAACTTTTTTATTATAGTTTTTTCATCGGCGCCTCTAGCCTTAGCAAAAAATATGTAATCACTCTTTAAAATCTCCAAAGTAAGCGAACGTATATACATAGCAAAAGAACCAAAACTAACAAATATAATAACCGTTAAAGGCAGTACTAGATGCCAAATAATATCTAGATAATAATAAATGCCGCTTTTTGGCTCCAGCGAATGAAGACCGCTTATAGGAAAGAGCTTTAGCTCTACGGCAAAAACTATAATCAAAACAAGTGCGAGATAAAAAGAGGGCATAGAAAAGCTAACAAGAGAGAACTGTTTGACAACTTTGTCAAAAAAAGAGTTTTGTTTGATAGCCGCTTTCATACCAAGATATAAAGATAAGACAAAGACTATCAACATACTAGATAGATTGATTCCCAGCGTTATACCGATTCTATCCATTATCTCTTCGGTTACGCTTTTGCCGCTTGCAAAAGATACTCCAAAGTCAAGATGAAGTATCGACCATACCCAAGATATATACTGCTCAAAAAGAGGCTTATCAAGACCGTAAATCTTTTTTAGATGTTCTAAAGACTCTTTTGTTATGTTGGGATTGAGTTCACCTGCGCTAAAAAAGCTATTGGGCGCTAGATGGATAGCCAAAAAAGAGATAAGAGAAATGATAAAAAGCATTAAAAAGATGTATGATAATTTTTTTATAAATATTTTCATAAAGAAAATTATACAAAAAAGAGTCTAAAGAGGCAAAAGCCTCTATTTAACTTTATAAAGTTCGATATCTGTTAATTTTTCAAGTTTTTCACTCTCGTCATAAAGGGTTTTAAAATCAGGAGAAAATCTTAAGTTTCTTGAAACGCCGCCGAAAGACAAAAATCCAAGTCTAGCGTCTTCGCCTATATTGACTATTATTTTTCTTTTTGGCTCGTCAATATGTTCTATAGACCATTTTCCCTCAACAACTCTGCTTCCTTTTTTGAAAACGGCTTTATCTTTTTTAAACAGATACTTAATATTTCCATCTCTTGATCGCCACTCGCCTAGCAATGCCTTGGCAAATTTTGAATCCATATATTTTTTTGATGTTTCGTTAGTTATAGTCTGAGCCGCCTCAATATCTTTTGGCTTAATCTCCTCCCATTTACCATCTTTTCTAAGAGCTATATTTTTATCTCCCTTTTTAACGATAGTAACCTCTTCCCAAGTTCCGTCATCTTTCAAAAGAACGGTTTTTCCGTTATCAAGGGTAATGTATTCGGAAGAAAAGGCTAAAAGTGATGCAAAAAGAAGTAGAGGTATCTTTTTTTTCATTAAAAGTTCCTTTGAAAATAGTATCGATAATTAAATCTTCTAAAAAAATTTAGTTATCGATACAAATAAAAAAAGCCCGGACTTTTGTCCGGGCTCGAAAACTTCAAAAAATATTAGAAGTTGTAAGTTAAATAAACTTGTATTGTATTAAAACTATCCGCATTGCCAGTAGTAGGGTCTATGTTTTGATCATCAGCGTCAGTGTAGATGTAAGCCAATGTCGCGTTTAAGCTGCCATAGCTTTTTGTCGCTGTCAAAGTAAACTCAGTCATATCTACAGGAGTAACAACATTTTTACCAGTTCCCTGATCTGTTGAAGTATAGTAAGCTCCAAACTCTGCTATGTCTTTCATGTCATATTTAACAGTTATGTTGTACGCGTCTGTAGCTGGCGCACCAACATATCCATAATTCCACCAAGCTTCAGTATAAAGTTTTGAAGAAGTTCCAGCTGTATTCGCAACAGAAACTAGACCATCATCATCAGTTGAAGAGTAAGAAGCACAAGCTTTTAATCCAGGAACGGCATCATTAAAATCATATCCTAATTTAACCGCCCACGCAGAGCTTTCATCTGGCGTTATTTCATTATCTGGATTAATGTTTGCATATTGAGCGCCAAACATTAGGTTAGGTACGATATTTTTTACATCTGCTTGAAGCCAATATGCTCTTGCTATTTGTTGTACATCGTAATACCAAGCTTGAAGAGATACATTTTCGATAGAACTGTTTATAACACCTAATGCATACGCGCCATTTGTTCCAAAAGTTCCAAATGAGTCCATTCCATTTGCAGCATAATTTACAACATTGCCATATGTAGGAGCCACACCTAAATTAGGCCCAATATTTCCCCAAGTAAGTCCTGGTATACTGCTTGTTCCTATACCTCCAGCGTTATTTCCTCTTCCTATCCAAGCAGCGACTAATGTCGTATCAGGAAGATCGTTATTTAGAACAACAGCCGCATCAAAAGTATTTCTAGCTATAGACCAAGTTTCAGTAAAAGCTAACGGAGTGTCCAATGATTGTCTACCGATTTTTACTGTAGTATTAGCGAACGTTTTGGCAATCCAAGCTTCACTAACCCACCACTGATTTTCAAGTCCACCTTCCCATACGTTGCTTACTAGATTATTTTCTAGTCCTAAAGTATTAAGAATCGTCCACTCAACTTTTCCTTGTGCGCCTTCTGAAAGATCAGCAGTAACAGCCAAATTTAAAGCGGCTTGTCCAGCGCTGTTGTTTTTACTAAAAAGATCACCAGTAGCAGGTCTAATACCAACTGCTTGAAAATCCGCATCATTTGTACCGTAGTAAAGCTTAGCGTCTCCGCTTACTTTTATATTTTGTACTTCAGCAAAAGCCGAAACACCTAATGCCATTAACGCCGCAAGACTTAGTTTTGCAAATTTCATTCTTACTCCTTTGATTATGTTTAAATATTGATTGCATTTCACAGGGTGATTATAACAAACATTTCTTAAAAAAATGTTATAAAAATGTTACTTTTCTTTTATAAACTATAAATTTTTCCTATTTTTAATCTTTTTTGTTAATTTTTGTAACGCTCCCAAACCATCTGCGTTCTTCCGTCAACTTCCTCAACTTCGGCAAGTCCCATTATGTTATAACCGGCATCCACATAGTGTATCTCTCCAGTTACGCCGCTTGAAAGATCGCTCAAAAGATACATACCGCTATTTCCAACCTCATCTATAGTAACGTTTCTTCTAAGCGGCGCGTTTGCTTCATTCCACTTAAGAATCATTCTAAAATCGCCTATGCCGCTAGCCGCCAATGTTTTTATTGGACCTGCGCTTATGGCGTTTACTCTTATGTTTTGAGGACCAAGATCAGCCGCAAGATATCTTACACTCGCCTCCAGCGCGGCTTTTGCTACACCCATGACATTATAGTGAGGTATATACTTTTGAGCTCCTAAATATGAAAGCGTCAAAATGGAGCCTCCTTCTTTCATTAAAGGAAGCAATGTTTTAGTTAGCTCTATGAGACTAAAAACAGAGATATCCATAGCTATCTCAAAAGCCTCTTTTGTTGTATTGACAAATCTTCCGTCAAGCGCTTCTTTCGGCGCATACGCTACGGAGTGAACGAAAAAATCAATTTGACCGAAATCTTTTTCCAAGGACTCTTTTAAAGCTTGTAACTCTTCTGGTTTACTAACGTCCAAAGGATATATTTTATCGCTTCCAAGCTCTTTTGCTATAGGCTCAACCCTCTTTTTTATAGAGTCGTTTAAATACGTAAACGCTAGTTCCGCCCCTTGTGCCCTGCACGCCTTTGCTATACCGTAAGCTATAGATTTGTTGTTAGCGACTCCTACAATTAGGCCTTTTTTGCCTTTCATTACCATTTAAATCTCCTTAGTTAGTTAATTCGATCATTTCACAAAAACTGTTTACATCCCAACTAGCGGTTCCTATCAAAGCGCCGCCGCAGTTAGAAACCGACACTATATCTTTGATGTTTGAAGGTTTTACGCTCCCGCCGTACAAAAGAGGAGCATCACTCTTTTTGCTTAAAAACTCCAAAATCTCTTCTATATCTTCACTTGTCGCGCTCTTTCCGGTTCCTATAGCCCAAACCGGCTCAT
>JALWIX010000034.1 GCA_027082175.1 Campylobacterales bacterium | reverse complement strand
TTTTGAGCTATCGTTGCTATATCTACGCCTTGTTCATCTTTTAAGACTATCGAGTTAATTTGTCCGTTTTGATCATTGTTTGTTACCGTTATTAGATTTGTTCCTGGATAGAGTAGAATATTAGGAGAAGTGTAGTTCCTATCAATATTGTTATAAAAATATGTTTCATAATACTGTATTGTATCGTTTAAATCGAAAGATACGAAAACATTTTCAATATATAGACTTTCGTTGATTGTAGCATTACCTTCAAAATATCCATTTGGAGCCTGTCCGCCGGTTCCTATGGCAGTAGTAGTGTTTAGATCAAAATATCCTCCTACTGAAACAAATGTTTTAGCCATATCTACCGCTCTTTTGGCATCAACTACGCCAAAACCGTAATCGTTGTGAAAATGTAGTCCCGCGGCATTTATTTTCCATCCAACATTTGTAGTATCTACTTGTCTAGCCGTTCTTGCTAAAATTATTCTAACATCTCTATATGTTAGATTTGGATTAGCTTCAAGCATTAAAGCAATAGTTCCCGATACAATTGGCGCGGCGGAAGATGTTCCGTTCATTCTTTGCGTATAGTCGGAGTTTTCATTTCCTAAAACATCAAAATGAGTTACCGTAGTCGCAAGAGGATCAATAGTATCATAACCTCTACTATATCCAGGTAGATCCGTTGTCACAATCATCTGTTCTTCTAAGTTTAAATATGAAGTTTGAGTCTCACCACCAGGTGCGCTGACTAAGATATTTGAACCTGGCGTAGAGTATGAAGATACGGTTCCATTAGCGTTAACGGCACCTACTACTATAAAATATTCACTAGTTTGAGCTTGATCGAAATTGGCGTTATCGCACGACGCTATATCTAAACCGCATATTTGTCTATTGTTACCGGCAGATTTAACGTATATTGATCCTTTCCCACCTCTACCGTGAATCACTCCATAGTTTAATTGGTTGTTAAAATTGGGATAATCATTATAATCTAAAGTTATTTCCTGATTTCCCCAGCTATTGTTGTAAATATCAACATATTCTAGATTTCTTGTTAATGCGTCATATAATCTTACAAGTTGGAGTTCTGCTCCGGAATATCCGTCGTCACTAACTTCACCATCGAAAATTTCCAAAGCGTTTAAGCTGATCAAGTTTGCATCAGGTGCGACGCCTCTTGTGCCTATTCCGTTCCATCCCTTAGCGGCTATGAGCCCAGCAACCGCAGTTCCGTGTGATGAACTTGAAGTTACGGGTGTTGTGTTAATTGTACCTGTGTGATAATTGTAAGAAAGTGAGGTTAAGATATTATCTTTTAAATCGGGATGAAAAATGTCAATTCCTTCGTCTATTACCGCTACAGTTACGCCTTTTCCAGTGATTCCATCATCCCAAACAGTAGTTACGTTTATATCTTCTCCGGGGGTTGCCGGCGTAATGACTCCAATATTTTGTCCCGTATTTTTTAAATGCCACTGATATTGAAAAAGAGGATCATCACCGTTTACTTTATATACTTTACTTTGATCATAAACAGGGTTTAAAATGGTTTTCGTAAAAGATTCTCTCACTTCATACGGGGTTCCATCAACTGAGGTAAAAGTTGTTATAGTATCGTAATAGATAGTTACGCTATCGCTATAACATAAGTTAGTAAAAGTGATGCTAAAATCTATAGTTTGTTCTGGTACGTCTTTATTTAGTGTAAAAGTAATAGGCGCTATCGGTTCGCTTTCACATTGATTTGCCAAAATATTAGTGATTTCATAAGTTCTTTCATTTAAGTCAGTTAATGTAAACACTACGCTCCCGCTTACTCCCGTTTCTGTAAAAATTATACTATTTTGATTTGAGTCGGTAGTGATATCTACACCGTCACTATTTCCCCCTCCTCCACATCCATTAAAAAAAGTTATAATACTGAATATTATGATAAATTTTTTGTATTTATTTATTTTCATATTTTCCCCTTAATTTATGTTTTTGAAAAAAACTATAATGTAAAGTACTTATAATATTATTATTTTTTAATTTAAAGCGGGATAAATATTTTATAAGTTAATAATCGATTGCAACTCTATAGTTGGGATCGTCTTCTTCGTAAGTGCAGTAAGGTCCAGCTTCTTTGAGAAGAGCTTTACATTCTGAACTTAGATGTCTTAAAACCAAAGTTTTTCCCGCTTCTTTATACTTTTTTGTTAATCTATCTATAGCCTCAACTCCACTTTGATCCATCACTCTTGCGTTTTTGAAATCTATAACTACTTTTAAAGGGTCTTTTTTAGGATCAAACTGCTCTATAAAGGATGCAGCCGAGCCGAAAAATAGAGGTCCATCTAGTTCATATACTTTAGTCCCATTATTTTCTATATCGGTTTTTGTGTAAATTTTTGCATGTTTCCAGGCAAAAACCAACGCAGAGATTATAACGCCAGCTAAAACGGCGATAGCCAGATCGAAAAAAATTGTGATAATAGTTACAGATACCATAACAAAAATATCCTCTTTAGGCATTCTTTGAAAATGACCTAAAGAGCTCCAGCTAAAAGTGGCGATTGCAACTACGAACATAATTCCCACAAGTGCGGCGATGGGGATTTTTGAGATATATTCGGATAGTGATACAACAAATAAAATTAGCAGTATCGCCGCGATGAACGCTGAGAGCCTTCCTTTTCCACCTGATGTGAAGTTGATCATAGATTGTCCTATCATAGCACATCCGGGCATTGCCCCAAAAAAGCCGCATGTAACGTTGCCGACTCCTTGAGCTACACACTCACGGTTTCCGCTTCCTCTCTCGCCGCTCATCTCATCCAAAACCGAAAGCGTTAAGAGAGACTCTATAAGTCCAACTAATGCAATGATAACTGAGTAGGGGAGAATGATTTTTAATGTTTCTAGATTTAGGTGCGCAGAAGGAATTGAAAAAGTTGGAAAGCTTCCACTTATATCGGCTAAATCTCCTATCGATTTTGTATCTAGATTGAAGATAAGTACAATCGCCGTAACACTTATAATAGCGCCTAAAGAGGCTGGGATGGAATTAGTGACTTTAGGAAGAAGGTAGATTATAATCATTGTTAAAGCTATAAGTAAAAAGGTTATCCAACTCTCATCTTTAATAAGCGGAATCTGACTCATAGCGATCACTATAGCAAGACCGTTTACAAAACCGTAAATTGCCGGTTGAGGGACCATTCGTATAAATTTGCCGAGTTTCATTAATCCTATGGATATCTGAAATATTCCTGCTAATACGGCGGCCCAAAACATATACTCAATTCCATGTTTTAAAACAAGATCGACTAAAACAATAGCTACTGCTCCCGTGGCGCCGCTTATCATTCCGGATTTTCCGCCTATTAACGCTGTAATAAGGCCTAGTATAAAAGCTGTATAAAGACCTATTTGGGGATTTACTCCGGCTATAATGGAAAAGGCTATCGCTTCTGGAACAAGTGCTATTGCAACTACAGTACCGGAGAGAATATCATTTTTAGGATTTGTAGTAAAGTTGTATCTTTTTACAAGTGACAAGTTTTTTCCTTAAAGGTAGTGAAATTGGAGGCGCGATTATATCTAGATTTTGCTATAAAGCCCCAAAGGCTTTATAGGGAGGTTAATGTTTTAAGTTCTTCTTCAACTTTTGCGAGTTTCTCTTTTAATTCTTGCTGTTGGATTCTGTTTTGTTCAACGACAAAAGTGGGAGCATTTTTGACGAAATTTTCGTTAGAGAGCATTTTGTCCACTTTTTCCAGCTCTTTTTCTATTTTGCTTTTCTGTTTTTCCAATCTTTTGATAATAGGCGAAAGATCTATAGTTTTAGCGGGGATAAAAACTTCTAGGTTATCGCTTACATCTGCAATGGAGTTTTCTATCTTTTGATCGACAAACTCAACATTCTCTACTTTTGCAAGTTTTTGTATATATGGTTTTGCGCTTTCAGTATCTATTTTGATTTTAGAGTCTAGTTTTATAAATACTTTTTCTATCTGTTTGTTTGCAAGGTCTATAAGAGCTTTTGCGCGTCTTATAGAGATTATAGCTTCTATAATAACTGAAAATCTTTTTTCTATCTCCTCATCTCTTTGTGTAGATTTTGGATATCTTTGAATCATTATAGATTCGTTATTTTTAAGCTCTTTTGCGCTTAAAAGCTGATAAAGATATTCGCTGATAAACGGCATAAAAGGGTGTAGAAGCTTCATAGACTCTTTATATATCGCCCCAAGTTCTGCTATAGAGTCTTTATCGGCTTTGCTAAGCTCTATTCCCCAGTCGCAAAATTCTCCCCACAAAAATCTATAAAGCGTAGTTGCCGCATCGTTGAAACGGTAATTGTTAAGATTCTCTCTGGTATCTTTCACCGCTGCATTAAAGCGGCTTAGCATATATTTTCCAAGGTCGCTTTTTATTGGAGTGCTATCTAAATCTGTGAAACTCTCCTGATTCATCAATAAAAATCTTGCGGCATTGTAAAGTTTGTTTGTGAAATTTCTAGAGAGTTCTAGTTTATCTTTACTAAGTCTTATATCTCTTCCTTGAACTGCTAAGATTGCCAAAGTAAATCTAAGAGCGTCAGTGGAGTATTTTTCAACCATCTCTATAGGGTCAATAACGTTACCTTTAGATTTACTCATTTTTTGACCATGTTCATCTCTAACTAAAGCATGCAAATATATATCTTTAAAAGGGAGTTCATGTAAGAAATGTTCTCCCATCATAATCATTCTTGCAACCCAGAAAAACAGAATATCAAAACCTGTTATCAAAAGAGAGTTAGGGTAAAACTCTTGTAAATCACTCTCTTGCCACTTTGTGCCTTTTCCCCAATCTTTATTGCCCCAGCCTAGGGTAGAAAAAGGCCAAAGGGCGGAGCTAAACCATGTGTCTAAGACGTCTGGGTCTTGATAGATATTTTTTGAAGCGCATTTTGGACATTCATTTTCTTGTTCTTGTTTGCTAGCCCACTCATAAGAGCAATCTTTACAGTACCAAACGGGGATTCTATGTCCCCACCATAGTTGTCTTGAGATACACCAATCTCTTAACTCTTTCATCCAAGCGTTAAAACTGTTTATCCAGTGGCTTGGATAAAATCTAGTCTCTTTTTTATTTACTTTTTCTATTGCAGATTTTGCGATATCGGCTTTAACAAACCACTGCTCGGAGATATATGGTTCTACTATATTGTTGCATCTATAGCAGTGGCCTACTTGATGTTTATGCTCTTCTATCTTTTCTATATAGCCTTTTTCTTTCAATTTTTCAACTATAATGGGCCTAGCTTCGAGTCTTTCTAAGCCTTTAAACTCTCCGGCATAATCGTTTAAAATCCCTTTTTCATCGAATATTTTGATAGATTCTAAATTGTGTCTTTTTCCAACTTCATAGTCGTTTGGATCATGTGCGGGAGTAACCTTTACGGCTCCAGTTCCAAACTCAGAATCTACATATTCGTCGGCGATTATTGGAATTTCTCTCTCTATCAGAGGAAGTTTTACTTTTTTGCCTATTAAATTTTTATATCTTTCGTCATTAGGATTTACCATAACCGCAGTATCGCCAAAGTAAGTTTCGGGCCTTGTGGTGGCAACTACGATATATCCTTCTTCGCCTACTAAAGGATATCTGATATGGTATAGTTTTCCATCCTCTTCTTTATACTCTACTTCAATATCGCTTAGTGCACCATCGTGGGTGCACCAGTTCACCATATAGTTCCCTTTTACGATAAGTCCTTCTTCATAAAGGGTAACAAAAGCTTCTCTTACAGCATTTTTCAGGCCTTCGTCCATAGTAAAGCGCTCTCTGCTCCAAGCGGGGCTTACGCCTAGAATCTTTAGCTGCT
>JALWIX010000033.1 GCA_027082175.1 Campylobacterales bacterium | reverse complement strand
CTAGAGATATCCCCATAATGATGCAAAAACTAGAAAAAGAAGGCTGGGACGTGGTCGCCGGGATCAGAGCAAAAAGACAAGATGGGCTTGTTCTTAGAAAAATCCCTAGCAAAATAGCAAACTGGATTATTAGAAAATCAACAGGAGTATATATAAGCGATTACGGCTGTACTTTGAAACTTTTTAAAAAAGATGTGGCTAAAAATCTAGGTCTTTACGGTGAATTACATAGATTTATCCCGGTTTTAGCCGAACTTTACGGAGCCAAAATGACTGAAATGCCGGTACGTCACCATCCAAGAATTCATGGCGTAAGCAAATACGGCATAGGAAGAACATTTAAAGTTATAAGCGATCTAATGCTAATGCTATTTTTCCAAAAATACGCAACAAAACCTATGCACCTTTTTGGAACTTTAGGTTTTGGCATGTTTGGCGTGGGAATGCTTATAAACTTTTATCTTTTTATCTTGAAACTTTTTGGAAACGATATTGGCGGAAGACCTCTTTTACTTCTTGGGATAATGTTAACATTGGGAGGTATCCAGCTCATCACCACAGGATTTTTAGCTGAAATCATGATGAGAACATATTATGAGTCTCAAAACAAAAAACCGTATGTGATAAAAGAGATTTTCATAGGAAAAAATAGCCGTTAAATATTGGAAATCGTAAATTGAAAAAGAGTATAAAAACGGCCGTTAAAATTGTCGTATCTTTTATTTTACTATTTTATGTCCTATCAAACATAGACACTAAAAAAGTTGTATCTATCTTAAAAGAGGTAGATTTTTTTTGGCTTTTTTTAGCTTTCATAGCTTTTAATTTATCAAAGATTGTAAGCTCTATTAGGCTAAATTACTACTTTAGAGATTTAAATATAGAGTTAACGCAGATAGAGAACCTAAGACTTTATTACGTAGGAATGTTTTACAATCTCTTTTTGCCTGGAGGCATAGGCGGAGACGGATATAAGATATATCTTTTGAGAAAAAGATTTCAAACTCCGGTGATATCTTTGGTAAACGCGACATTGATAGATCGTATAAGCGGACTAGTAGCGCTTCTTTTTCTATGCGCAATACTCTTTTTTTTTAGCTCATTTACAAAACTTTTCGAACAGTTAGGTTTTTTATCTCTTATATGCGCTCTTTTAGTATATCCAACATTTTTATATCTTCACAAAAGACTTTTTAAAAATTTCCTTACCTATTTAAAAGAGACAACTGTTTTAGGGTTTATAGTTCAGGCGCTGCAGCTAATATGCGCATACTTTATCATCAAAGCCCTGCCACAAACCCCTCCTATAATCGACTTTTTAACGCTTTTTCTTATCTCCTCTATCGTAGCCGTTTTGCCTCTTACCGTAGGCGGAGTGGGAGCAAGAGAGCTTACTTTTCTTTACGGTCTTAAACTAATCGGCCAAGACCCGGCTAGCGGAGTGGCATTTTCTTTTATATTTTTTTTGATAACACTTATTTCTTCCTCAATCGGAATATTTTTTATACATAAACCGTTGATAAAGTCAGATTGATCTATCTTTTTTAGGAAAAAACTTTACTATCGAATATCCCTCGTCATTGATACGTTCCGCATTTTTATCGAACTCATAATCCTCAAAATGATCGTTAAGCACTGTCGCCAAATATTTTAATCTCTCTTCTATTATCATCTCAGGAAACTCTTTTTTCAAAAAAGTGTATAAATCATCGTCGCTTTTTTTACATCTATCGTGAAGTTTTTTAATATTTTCTTTACTTAAATCTAATCTATCTTTCTTCATATATCGCCTTTATATATAAAAATAGCCTCAAAAGCTCTCTTTTTTACGCTATAGTGTAATAATCTATTCTTAATTATTTAAAGTTTAAAGAATCTTTTTTACCTCTTTTTTATTAAAAAGTATCAAACTATCCTCAAACCCCTCTTTTATCTCACCGTTTTTTCTACCTAAAATTTTTGCCGGATTATGCGATACTAACTTTATAAGTTGCGAAAAAGTAACTATTTTGCTTTCAACTAAAGTTTTATAAAGAGTTTGAAGATAATCTCCTATGGCATCAACCCCAAAAGCAGCCTCATCGAAACTTATATCTTTTTGAACGGTAGATTTTGGAGAGTGAAGAGAAGTTAAAAAGTCTATATCTTCTTCTTTTAGATGGTGTAGAAGTTTTTGACGGTTATGTTCATCTCTCAATGGAGGATCGATTTTTGCGGCAGTATTATATCCTTCGCACTCTTTGTCAGTCTTTAGAAGATGGTGAATAGATACTTCCGCGTAAACCCCGATCCCCTCCTCCTTTGCTTTTTTAATAAGCTCTATACTTCTTGAAACAGATAGAGATTTAAAGATTACCTCGACGTCGTAATATTTGGCAAATTCTATAATTTTGGCAACCTCGCTTACCTCTTCTATCTCGTTTATGCCTCCAAGTCCCAATCTTGAAGAGATCTCTCCTTCATGCATAACTCCTACGCTTTTTATAGAAGCGTTTCTTGCCCTGCAATGAAGAGGAACATTATACATTTTCGCATACTCAAAAATTCTGCATATCAAAAAAGAGTCGATATCAGAGTAGAAAAAAGGCGCTACAGCCCCCTTCTTCAATAGTATCGCAATTTCGGACATACTTTGAGAATCATCTCCCATAGTCGCTTTTATCAAAGGCAAAATTTTACAAGAATTATTAGATTGGTTTTCAGATTTGATAAACTCCAAAATTATCTCGTTATCTAGAGCGGGATTTAAATCGGGATTTAAAACGACGGTTGTAACCCCGCCATTTAAAGCATCTTTGGATAATTTTTTTATATTTTGAATGTTGACTTTGTCGTCACAAAATTTTACATTCAGATCAACAAGTCCTGGTAGCAAATAAGCGCCGTTCGCATCATAAATCTCATCATCTTTTAGATTGTCGCCAATTTTTTCTATTTTTCTGTTTTTTATTAAAACATCGCTTTCATAAATACCATGTATATCTACTATCTTGGCGTTTTTTATAACCATTTTATCCTCGCATCTATTTGAAATTTAGCTCTAATTATATCTAATAAATCAATAACTAACGACTAGAAACTTCGCTCATCTTTTTATACTCTTTTAACTTTTCAAGGAAAACTTTAGCGGTAGCGGCCCCGACAAGCTGTCTGCCAATCTTTTTGCCGTTTTTGTCCAAAAAGTAAAACGTAGGCGTTCCAAAAGCTTTTAATCCTAAAATTTTGGCTTTGTCCATATCAATCTTTACAGGAATAAAAAAGTTTTCTACAAACTCCGAAAGTTTTTGATCTTCAAAAGCGACTTCATCCATATATTCACAGGCTTCGCATCCATTTTGATCAATCATAACCATAATCGTTTTATTCTCTTTTTTCGCTAACTCTTTTGCTTTTTGTAAACTATCCAGCCAATCAAAATCAGCGGCAAAAAGGAAAATCGTTATTGTCAACATAGCAAAAATCCTCATAATCTCCTCCAATAACTAACGATTATTTAGCTAATGATTTCTTTACATCTTTTAGTATCTTCAAAAACAGTTCCGGCTCTTTGTACCCTATAACTCTATACTTTTTTAACTCTTTTCCATCTTTGAAAAAGAGTATTGCGGGAGGACCAAATAAGGAAAACTTTTTCAAAAGTTCTCTGTTTTCTTCAGAATTGGCCGTAACATCGGCTTTTACAAGCGTAAAATCCTCAAACTCTTTTTTAACTCTCTCATCCGCAAACGTAATATGTTCTAGCTCTTTGCAACTTACGCACCAATCTGCATAAAAATCTAATAGTACTGGTTTTTCGCTATTTTTAAGTATCTCTTGAAGCTCTTTTATAGAGTATATCTTTTTAAAGTTACTCTCTTTTTTAGTAGTTTTAGTAACGATAGAAACTTTTTGTTTCAAAACTTTTAAAGGATCAAATAGATTGTTAGCGCCGGTAAAAGCGCCGAAAAACAAAAAGAGCCCGTAAAGGAACATAAGCATTCCCACACTTTTTTTGAGATACTCAAACCAGTGAGAACCTTTTTCGATATTTTCAAAAACTCTAAGATATATAGCGCTACCTATAAACAAAGCCGCCCATAAAAGAAGCGTAATCGAAGATGGCAAGATTCTTTCTACCATCCAGATAGCGACTCCAAGCATCACTACGCCAAAAACTCTTGAAACGCCGGTCATCCAAGGCCCCGGTTTTGGCATAAATTTTCCAGCGCCGGTTCCTATAAGCAAAAGAGGAGCTCCCATACCCATACTAAGAGAAAAAAGCGCAAGACCTCCCAACAAAGCATCGCCGGTTTGTCCTATATAGATAAGGGCGCCCGCAAGCGGAGGAGCCACGCAAGGTCCCACTATCAAGGCTGATAAAAAACCCATTATAGCAACGCCTATAACTCCTCCTTTGCTTCCGGCTTCATCACTTTTTTTGGCAAGTTTTGTCTGTAAAGATGCCGGCAAACCAATTTCGTAAAATCCAAACATACTAAACGCCAAAGCGACAAAAATAAGGGCAAAAATCGAAATTATCCACGGATTTTGAAACGCGGCTTGTATGTTAGAGCCAAAAAGTCCGGCTAAAACGCCGGCTATAGTATAAGTCAAAGCCATTGCCAAAACATAAACGAGAGAGTAGACAAAAGCTTTCTTTACCGTTATATCTTTAGCTCCAACGATAATAGAAGACAAAATAGGAATCATTGGAAAAACGCAAGGAGTAAGAGCTAGTAAAAGTCCAAATCCAAAAAAGGTTATCAGAACAACCCATAAACTCTCATTTTTCAAAGTTGAAGCAATCTTCTCCTCTTCACTAGCCATACTTTCTTGTTTCTTATCTTCAAATATCTCGCTTTTTTGGCTCTTTTTTATTTCAAAAACATAATCTTTTTCCATAGGCGCGTAACAAAGCCCTGCTTTTGAGCACCCCTGATAGGAAAGTTTCAGTTTTATCTTTCCTTCGGGAAGTTCGCTGAAAGGGATTTTGAATTTTAGTTCGTTAAAATATACCTTATCATCGTGAAAATCCTCTGCCGGAGGAAGTTTTAACAAAAGATTTTTCTTTTTGGGCTCTAACAGCTCAACTTTTACTTTATCTTGATAAAGATAGATATCTTTTGCCAATTTTATTTGAACTAAAAAAGCGTTCTTATCTCTTACTATGCTAGGTTTAAAAGCAACCTCTGGCTCTATAATCTCTCTATCTAATCCTGCTGGAGTAAATGCAAAAAGATAAGAGTAGAAAAATATAGTAAAAATAGTTAAAAATTTTTTCATACCATACTCCAAATATTAGTTTTTATTATAATATCTTTAAAATGTTTACTTTATGCTCTTTGATTTAACTATAATGAGAAGTTAATGTTATTTTAACCAAATTTGCTTTAGTCTAATATATAGATAGACAAATATTTTCATGTCGTTAATCGCAACAAAATATAAAAGGAATATTTTATGCCAAATAGACTTATAAACGAACATTCGCCTTATCTACAACAACACGCAAACAATCCGGTAGATTGGTATCCATGGTGCCAAGAGGCTTTTGAAAAAGCGAAAAAAGAGAATAAGCCCATCTTTTTATCTATAGGATACAGTAGCTGCCACTGGTGTCACGTGATGGAGAGAGAGGTTTTTGAAAATGAAAAGATAGCCCAAATTTTAAATAAACACTTCATAAGCATAAAACTAGACCGGGAGGAGAGACCGGATATAGATAAATTTTACCAGGAAGTTTACCAACTTTTAAACCAAAAAGCTGGAGGATGGCCTCTTAGTATTTTTATGACACCTCAAAAAGAGCCTTTTTTTGCCGGAACCTATATACCGCCCGAACCTAGATACAATATGATGGGTTTTAAGCAGCTTATAGAAAAAATAATTGAGATATGGCAAAAAAACCCGGAGGAGATTTTATCTCAAGCTAAAGAGATAACAAAATATTTAAAAACTGCCGATACTCCCAAAAAAGCTGTTAAACTAGAACTTTCCATAATAGATAAGTTTATAAAATCGGTCTCTTCAATATACGATCCAAAAAACGGGGGTTTTAGCTCAAAGCCCAAGTTTCCTCAAACCTCCATAATAAATACTCTTTTAAAAATTTATCAGCTAAATAAAAATGAAGAGGCGCTTAAAATGGCCGCCAATACTCTCAAAAATATGGCAAAAGGTGGTATTAGAGATTTAATAGACGGCGGTTTTTGCAGATATAGCGTTGATGAAAAGTGGCTGGTGCCCCATTTTGAGAAGATGACGTACGACAACGCTCTTATAGCTAACAGTTATTTAAATGCCTATTTTGCCACAAAGGAGAAGTTTTATAAAGATATTGCGTACGAAATAATAGAGTTTATGGAAAAAAAGATGCAAGAGAGCGCGCTTTTTTACAGCGCAAGCGATGCTGATAGCGAAGGAGAAGAGGGAAGATATTTCGTTTATGGATATGAAGAGATTGTAGAAAAATTAAAAAGTGACGGATTTAGCGATAGAGAGATAAAAGAGATATTAAAGAGACTTTCTGTTACAAAAAAAGGAAATTTCGAAGGTAAAAATATAATTAGATTGGAATGCGAAAATTTTGAACATAAAGATAGAGTTTTTAAGTCTTTAAAAGAGATTAGAGAAAAAAGAGAGTATCCGTTTATCGACAAAAAAGTTATAACTTCTTGGAATGCGATGATGATAGCCACTCTCTATAAAGCAGCCCGAATAGACAATAGATTTTTTGAAATGGCTGAAGAGTCAATGAAAAAGCTTATAGAAAAGATGTATATAGACGATAAACTATACCACGTGGCTATGATAGATAAAGAGCCCAAAATAGAAGCGTTTTTAGAAGATTACGCGTATCTAGCGTACGCTCTTCTTGAAGCTTACAAAACAACCCTAAACGAAGAGTATCTCGCTTTAAGTGTAAAATTGACAAATGATGCGTTAGTGGAATATTGGAGTGAGGGAAAGTGGTATTTTAGCAAAGGCGAATTTAAAACCGACGCGGATTATACAGACGCCACTTATCCAAGCAGCGCGGCTATGATGGTTAACGTTATGTTGAGTTTAGGCTCTTTATTTGATGAAAAATATAAAAAATTCTCATTTGTCACTTTAGAGTATTACAGCGAAAAGATATATAAGTTTTTGCCATACTGCGCTCTATTTGTAGAAGATATTATAAGATTTTTAAAAGATGACTTGGTAATTAAAGCAAAAGAGGAAAAGATAGTCGAATGCATAAATAAGATAGATTTTATTCACCCTTTTGCTCTCTTAAAAGAGGAGGAGATAAAAGACATTATGATCTGCAACTCTTTTAGCTGTTTTGCATCTGTAAGCGATTGCGGACAAGCTCTTGAGAAAATAAAGGAGCTAAAATGATTCAAGAAGCAATTTTGGGAGGAGGCTGCTTTTGGTGTTTAGAAGCAATATTTAAAAGAATAAAGGGCGTAAAAGAGGTTGTAAGCGGCTATAGCGGCGGAAAAAGAAAAAATCCCACATACGAACAAGTTTGTAGCGGGGCGACCGGGCATGCAGAAGTGGTAAAGATAATTTTTGACGATAATATTATTAGTTACGAAGAGCTTTTGGATATCTTTTTTTCTATACACGATCCCACACAACTAAATAGACAAGGAGCCGATATAGGAACCCAATATAGAAGCGTTATTTTTCCTCTAAACGAGTCTCAAGAAAAAATAGCAAAAGAGGTTATAAAAAAGTTAAATCCAAAATTTGATAATAAAATCGTCACTACAATAGAGCCTTTTGAAGCGTTTTACGAAGCCGAAGATTATCATCAAAACTATTATGACAACAATCCTTATCAAGGCTATTGTCAAGTTGTTATAGCTCCTAAACTGCAAAAGTTTTTAAGAGAATTTGAAGATAAAGTCTGACAATATGAACTATATTGGTAAATTAAAACCTTTGTGATTAAGAGAATGAGATATGATTAAGCTTATACTGTTTTTATCGATCATAATATTAACGGCTCTATTTCTTATTTATAAGAAGTTTACGTATGATAAAGATATCAAATCGGCTCTAAAAAGGATATTCTTACTGACAATATTAACAGCAAGCACAATATTTAGCAGGTATCTTGTTATCTACACACCTCTTTTGCTATTGCACATCTTGGCACTGATGATTGGTTGGGGATTCCTTTTTGCGCTTTTTCTAAACAAAACAGATAAAACATGGCCTATTTTTTTACCCCTTGCGACTATCGCTCTATTTTTCATCAGCGCATTTTTCGTTGCCGAGTTTGATTAATTCGCGCCATATTTTGAGTTTCTCTTCATAGCGTAACTTCCTGTAGGCCGGAGATGGCGAAGGAAGATAGTATCTTTTGATATTTAAATAAGAAAAATGTTTTTCAAAAAGCTCTTGCGATTTTCTACCGGTAAAGCATATCTTCTCAATTGAGGGGTTCTCTTTTAAAAAAGTTTCAATATCGTTTATTTCAATATGCTTAAGGGTACTATCTAATGAACTCTCTCTTTTACAACTCTTTACCATATCCCAAAGAGCTATTTTATGCTTTTTTAAAAAAAGAGTCTTCTCTTCGATACTTTTTGGAACTATATCGTTAAAAATATCGGCTAGCAGTCTCCAAAATTGATTATGTCTGTGCCCGTAATAGAAACTGTTTTTAAAAGAGTCAAAACTAGGAAAAGAGCCCAATATTAAAATTTTAGAGTCTTCAAATACTACAGGCTCAAAAGGATGGTACTCTATCATACTTTAAACTGAACCAACATAAACTCTAATGTTTTAGTAGAATTTAGCAACTCTTTAGATATCTTGGAAATCTCTTGAATCTTTTTATCATTCTCTTTAGAAAGATTGGTTATTTCAGAAATTTTTTCATATATATTTTTACTTTTATCCGATATATTCATCGAGTTTTCATAGGTCTTAATACTCATAGAGACGCTCTCGTCAAGATTGTTGGATAATTCTGTAATAATTTTAGTTGAAGCTCTATTTTTCTCAACTAAATTTTTCATGTTTTCACTATTTTCTAATATATAACTTTTTGATTTTGAAATAGTTTTTATAACATTCTCAACAGTTTTATTAATATTATCTAAACCTTGTTGAGTCTTTTCCGCTAATTTTCTAACCTCTTCCGCCACAACCGAAAAACCTTTGCCATGTTCGCCGGCTCTAGCCGCTTCTATTGCAGCGTTTAATGCTAAAAGATTTGTCTGGTTTGCTATCTCCGAAATAATTGTCGTAATGTTTTCTACCATTTTTATCTCTCTTTCTAGCTGAGCAAAAATCTCATTTATACTATTTTCAACATCTGATGTTTTTTTCATAGTTTCCGATATCTCATCAATGTTTTTTAAGATATTTTCCATATACTCTTTGGCGTTGCAAATCTTTTGTTTAGTCTCTTCTGCGATTTTTTTAGTATTTTCGGTAGTTTTTATAATATCATCAGCTAAACGAACCGTACTTTCAGATAACTCGTACTCTTTTTGCGCGCTTTTAGAAAGCTCTTTGGTAATACCAACTATCTTTTCCACTATTTTAACTGTATTAAAAAACTGCGTCTTAGTCTCTTTTATAGTTTTTGAAATTTTGTCAATAAACTTATTTAGATATTTCGTAACGATACCAATCTCGTCAGTGGACTCTTCTGGAAGTCTTTTTGTTAAATCTCCTTCGCCTTGAGCTATATCCTTAGCGACTTCGTCAAGTCTTTGGACAGGTTTTAATATGCTTGTTCCGGTTATATAGTTGATTAAAGTTAAAACTAAAACCACTACAAATCCCAAAATTGAGATTAAAATCAAAAACTTTTTCTTCAAAGCTTCAAAATAATCAGCCTTATTGGTTCCCGGAACCACCCATACCTCCCAAGGCTCGATATATCTAAACGCGACTATCTTATCTTGTCCCGTTGCGGCTGAAACATACTCGTATATTCCGCCTTCTTTATGAGTTCGTATATAGTCCACATATTTATGTCCGGCAAAATTTTTACCCTCCTTTTTCGGATGAACTACAAAATTTCCTTTTTTATCTACAAAATAGACATATCCGCTTCGTCCGATTTTAATCTCGTATATTTTCTTTTTAAATTCCGGATCGTTTATAGCGTCAGGCTTAATTTTTGCTATATACTCTATCTCTTTTTCTAAAGCATCCGCAACAGAGTTAATATCATATCTCATAACATCTTTTATCTCATTTGTCGCAATAGTATAACTAAAAAATATTGTAGTTAAAAAAGCGAATACCGATAACACTAGATTTAAGATGAATTTACTTTTTATAGAAGTACAAAAAAAGTTTTTTTTGGTGCAAGCTTTAAGCATAAATAATTTCCAATTATTAGGATTTTTTATATTTATAACTATTTTAATATAGAAAATATTAATAGAAGTTTAAAAAGAGGAACATATTAAGCAGCGATTCGGTATGGATTAACCATACCGAATATTTTACTCTACTTCAGCGTCTATAACTTCGTCGTCGCCACCGCTTTTCTTATTTTCCGTTCCGCCTTTTGCCTCGGCGCCGCCGCCTTGCTCTTTTTTATACATAGCTTCGGCAAGTTTATGGCTAACTTGAGTAAGCGTTTGAACTTTAGCCTCAATTTGCTCTTTAGTAGCGTTGTCATCTTTTAATATCTCTTTTAGTTCATTAAGAGCTTTTTCTATAGCGGCTTTATCTTCAGCGCTTATTTGATCGCCGACTTCTTTTAGACTCTTTTCGGTCTGATAAGCTAAAGCGTCTGCTTGGTTTTTAGTTTCTATAAGCTCTTTTCTTTTTCTATCTTCTTCCTTATGCGCTTCGGCGTCTTTAATCATTTTTTCTATCTCTTCTTCGCTTAGACCGCTAGAGCCCGTAATCTTAATCTCTTGAGCTTTGCCTGTCGCTTTGTCTTTAGCCGAAACAGTTAAAATACCGTTTGCGTCTATATCGAACGTAACTTCGATTTGCGGAACTCCCCTTGGCGCAGGCGGAATACCTTCAAGAGTAAATTGACCTAAAGATTTGTTATCTTTTGCAAGCTCTCTTTCACCTTGCAATACATGTATTGTAACTGCCGGCTGATTATCTTCGGCCGTACTGAAAATCTGAGTTTTCTTAACCGGTAAGGTAGTACCTTTTTCGATAAGTTTTGTCATAACGCCGCCAAGAGTCTCGATTCCTAAACTTAACGGAACAACATCTAAAAGCAATACGTCTTTAACATCACCTTTTAAAACGGCTCCTTGAATCGCCGCACCTACTGCGACAACTTCATCCGGATTTACAGATTTGTTAAGCTCTTTTCCAAAAAACTCTTTTACTTTTTGTTGTACAAAAGGTATTCTAGTTGAACCACCCACCATAACGACTTCATTAATCTCATCTTTAGAAAGTCCCGAGTCTTTTAAAACCTCTTCGCATTTCCTGATAGTTTGTTCAACCAAATCTTCAATCATTGATTCAAATTTCGCTCTAGTTATCTTTTTAACCAAATGTTTAGGCCCTGTTTGATCAGCTGTGATAAACGGTAAATTAATCTCTGTTTCAGTCGCTGAACTTAACTCTTTTTTAGCGTTTTCAGCCGCTTCTTTTAATCTTTGAAGAGCCATAACATCTTGTTTTAAATCTATTCCGTTTTCTGCTTTAAACTCTTCTACCAACCAATCAATAATTCTATTATCAAAATCGTCGCCACCTAAGAAAGCGTCACCTCCGGTTGCCAAAACTTCTACTACGTTGTCGCCTGTCTCAAGAATTGTTACGTCAAACGTACCACCGCCTAAGTCATAAACAACTATCTTTTCAGCCTCTTTTTTATCTAGACCGTATGCTAATGCCGCAGCAGTAGGCTCGTTTATAATTCTAAGAACGTTTAATCCCGCAATAACACCAGCCTCTTTCGTAGCTTTTCTTTGCGCATCGTTAAAGTATGCGGGAACGGTAATAACAGCTTCGGTAACCTCTTCTCCTAGATAGCTCTCGGCATCCTCTTTCAGCTTCATCAATATCTTTGCGCTTATCTCTTGAGGAGTATATACTTTTCCCTCAACTTCAACGGCGCAAGCTCCGTTTCTATCAACAATCTGATACGGCAGTCTCTTTTTAGCTTCTTGCGCTTTATCTTCATTACACATCAAACCCATAATTCTTTTTACAGAGTAGATTGTTCTAGTCGGATTTGTTACCATCTGCCTTTTAGCGGGATCGCCTACTAAAACCTCTCCTTTATCAGTAAAAGCGACAACGGATGGTGTGGTGTTTTTCCCCTCTTTATTTGGTATAACTTTAGCCTCTTTACCTTCATAAATAGACATACATGAGTTAGTTGTTCCTAAATCTATTCCTAAAACTTTTCCCATTTCTTCTCCTTTTAATTAATTTCTTAAATCTAAAATAGATTTTAGCCAAATAGGCTAAACTTTTCTGCTACTTTAGTAGCAATATATTAAAAATATTAACAAAATTATCAACAAAATATCAAAAAACAAATTTCGATAATGAAAAAGTCTACTTCCCTCAAAGCAAATCGTGAGCTTCTTCAAAGCTACGATTTGCTTCAAGGTAAATTAGCCGCTCCTATGCTCGTCACTAAGCAAAGCTTAGGACTCGCATATACTCGCAGCTTTCGCTCGGATACAGAGGCAAAGCAGTTTGCCTCTTAAGCCTACGGCTTATCCCATAAACCTCCTTAACCGCAAATCGTGAGCTTCTTCAAAGCTACGATTTGCTTCAAGGTAAATTAGCCGCTCCTATGCTCGTCACTAAGCAAAGCTTAGGACTCGCATATAGTCGCAGCTTTCGCTCGGATACAGAGGCAAAGCAGTTTGCCTCTTAAGCCTACGGCTTATCCTCGCTCATTTAGCGACGCTAACCTTAGCAGGTCTAAGTACTCTCTCTTTATATTTGTAACCTTTTTGGATAACTTGAACTATTTCGCCGGCTTTTTTCTCGGCATCTTCCACTTGAAGCAGAGCCTCGTGAAGATGCGGATTAAACTCTCCCCCCTCTTCTATCTCTATTACTTCGATACCATGTTTACCAAAAGCTTTTATAAACTGCTCAATTGTAAGCTTTATACCCTCTTTTAACTGTTCTACGGCCTCTTCCGCCTTCAAATTTTCAGCGCTCACGGCCGCCAAAGCCATATCTAAACTATCAAGAGCCGGCAGCAAATCTTGCGCAAATTTTTCCAAAGAGTACTCTATGGCTTGATATTTCTCTCTTTCGAGTCTCTTTTTTGTATTTTCAAAATCAGCATGCACTCTTATATACTTATCTTCACACTCTTCAAGTTTACTTTTTAGTTCATTTAGCTCTTTTTGAATATCGTTAGACTCCTTTTGTTGCTCGTTTTGCTCTTCTTGAGATTTTACTTCTACTTCTTTTTCTTTCTCTTTTTCTTTTGCCATCTTTTACTCCTTTGTCAAATTTTTAAAAAAACTCTCGTAATCTCTGCAAAGAGCTCCTATACAAAGCATCTTTGCGTCTCTTTTTTCTATTTTTGCGTTATTGTTATAAGCAAGATATCCTTTTGGAAGAAGCTCTTCAAAATATAACCCTGGTTTGAGCTTATCCAAAATAGTTCCATCAAGCACATCTTTTATATGCCTATTGCCCCATTCTCTATTGTTGGAAATCAACTCTAAAAGCTCTTCGAGACCCTCTAAATTTATATCTTCGTTTGACACGGCATTTAATTTTTTTGCTAAAGAGCTAAGACCTATCTGTTTACAAATATTTACCAAATCGCTTACTTCAACTCCTATAAACTCATTAAAAAATCTATAAATAGGTTCGCTGTAATCTATTATAAATTCACTCTTTTCAAACTCAAGTATTAAAAATCTATTTTGATAATCAATTACCTCTTTTAGCCTATTTGGCTCATAAAATTTGAATTCGCAAAATATATGATAATTTTTCGTAAACTCTTTTATTTTAGTACTATTTTGGATATTCAATTCTCTATTTACGTCTAATTTTTTCTTCCAATAGTTTTTAAGAGTACGAAGCGCCGGGACTCTTCCGCTACTTATATGAAACTGTTCAAGTTCTCCCTCTTCTACCATTTTTTTAAAATAGTTTCTAATTGTAGCCGAAGAGATTTTAATATCCAACTTTGATTGAAGGTATTTAGAACTAACAGGTATTGGGTTTTTTATATACTCTTTGATTATAGTATCTAAAATAACCTCTTTTTTATCTTTCATTTTCTCACTCTTTAGCACTCATACTCTTTAATTGCTGAAGTTATTATATAACATTGAGTTTGATAATGTCAAGTTATTTTACATTGGTAATTTGATAGAAAATATAAATTGTAGTATATAGATAAAAATATGAAAATTGTAAAGAAGATTGAACGCTATGAACAACCAATATTAAAAAAACATAGGCGTAGATGCGAGCATAAGCGCTATTTTCCCATCGCTCACACTCACACTGATAAATGAAACAAGCAATTTTTCATAGGTCTTAATTAAAAAAGCTTATTAGACAAAATCTTGAAAAAAGATGCGGCAGGGGGCATTTTAGAAGTATAGAGAGAAGGAAAAAGGTAAAGATACCTTTTATCCTCTTATGTTTAAAGCGGTTACAACTTCTTGATACTTATCGTAATCTTTCTTTTTTAAGTATCTCAAAAGTCTTTTTCTTTGCCCCACGAGCTTTAAAAGTCCAAGTCTTGAAGAGTGATCTTTTTTATGCTCTTTTAAATGCTCTGTCAAATACTTAATCCTCTCCGTCAAAAGAGCGATCTGAACCGCTGGCGAACCGGTATCGTTCTCACTTGTTGCAAATTTAGCGATGATCTCTTGTTTCTTCGCCGAATCCAAAGCCATGTTAGCCTCCTGATTGGTCTTTTTCTTTTTGGAAGTGACATTATATCTAAATATAATAAATTTGCAAGTTTTTCTTTTCGATTTCTTTATACAAATAGTTACAAAGTAAGCTCAAATAAAAAATAGGATAAATTTTGTATAATTTAACCCAAAAATTGACTAAAGAGGTAAAAATGCTATTTACAAGAGCTACAGAATACGCTTTACTCTCATTGATTTTAATTGCTAAAAGAAATGAACCTATGGGAACAGATATGCTTTCTAGACAACTTGGCATACCAAAAAGTTTTTTGGCTAAAATTTTACAAAATCTAGCTAGACAAGGAATACTCAAGTCGTTCAAAGGAGCAACAGGCGGATTTATGCTTGCAAAATCCCCAAAAGAGCTGTCTATAAAAGAGATTGCGAAATCCGCCGAAGGAAAAAATATTAGTGTTTTTGACTGTTCTCCTGCCCAAGAATATTGTCCAAGCAATAAAGGAAGTTTTTGTACGCTCTGGCCATTTTTAAACAAACTTCAAAATAAAATCGATATTTTTTTAGAAGAACTCACATTGCAAGACCTTATGGAATAGATATTTTAAATTTACGCATTAAAGGAAATAGTTTGAAAGTATTTCATCTTTCTCATACTGATCTTGACGGTTACGGTTGTCAATATATAACCAAAAATATTTTTCAAAATATAGAGTATTTAAACGCAAATTATGGCGAAGAGGTTTTAGTAAGAATAGATCAGATATTAAACAGTTTAGAAAAAGACACAAAAAACTTTATCTTAATTACCGACCTTAATCTAACATTAGAAGAATCAAAATATTTGGATGAAAAAGTTAAAGAGTTTCAAAATAACGGATATGATATAGAGTTACAACTACTAGATCACCACGCAACCGGTTTAGAAAGCGCCCAAACATTTAAATGGTATTATCTTGATATAACAAGATCAGCATCAAAAATAACATACGATTTTTTCAGTCAAAAATATAATCTTATAAACATTGAAAAATTGATAAACGCTATAAACGCTGTTGATATATGGCTTCAAGAAGACCCACTTTTTGAGTTCGGCAAAGTATCTATGAGACTTGTTGACGAAGCAAAAGAGATAAATAGGTTTATGTTTCCGAAAGAAAACGTTGTCTTCAAACACTCTCTATTGGAATTTGCTCTCGAATATATCGACAAAGAGTATGGACATATCGAATTGGACGATAATATCTGTATCCTTAAAAAAAGATTTTTTATGAAAGACAAAAAAGATACTCTTGACAATATGGTAACTCAATATATAGTTAATCTACTAAATAATAAAAAAGATGATATGACTATTTATTATAAAGGCAAAAAAGGAATACTAACCTTTGGAATACAAAATAGTTCCATAGTTGGCAACGGTTTTTTAAACGCAAATCCCTCTTTTCATTTTTTTATGAATGTAAATAGTAGGGGCTCCTTTAGTCTTAGAGCAAACAATCAAATGGACGTGTCGAAAATGGCTTCTGAGATTGCTGAAGGGGGCGGACATCCTAACGCTAGCGGAGGTAAGTTCAAAAATTTTAAAGAGCAGTTTAGCTATTTGGAATTAAAATATTGCATAGAAGAACTTTTAAAGGAAAAAGAGTGAAAAAAGAGTTAAAAACTAAGTTAGATGAGTTTGAGATCGAAGAGATGGCTATGCAAATAGCCGATATGTTAAGCGTAGCGCTATATTACGCAGGTGTGCCAAAAAAAAAGATACCAAAAGCTATAGACGCGTATATAGACGCTATGGATGAGGTTTTTGAAAAGGATGGCAAAATGAGTTACGAAGAGATAATAAAAGTAATTGAGTATTTAAAACAAAATCGACCTTCCCTTTTTAATAATAATTGAGCATCAAATAATATAGAAAATTTAGCTTAAACTAGTTTGATTTTTTTACAGGCGCGCTTGTTTGACGCTCTCTAATAAATTTTTAACTAGCTTTTTATGTTTTAAAAAACTATTTCCTTGCAAAAAAAGTCACAAAGTTGGCCCATCTAAATATGGTTTCGCAATATTTAAAACCGGCGTTTTTTATCATCTCTTCGTTCTCTTTTACGCTATATGGCACCAACACGTTTTCAAGAGCTTCCCTTTTTTGCATTATTTCAAAATCGCTATACCCTTGTCTTTTTTTAAAATCAAAATAGATATCAATAAGCTGTTTATTAAGTGTCTTATCTTCACTAATCACTTTTTCGCTAAATATAAAAATCCCCTCTTCTTTCAATGAGTTATATATCTTTTTGACAAGTTTATCTCTTTTTAACGGTCTAATAAATTGCAATGTATAGTTTGATATAAAAAGTTCCGCCTTTTTGAAATTAAACTCTAAAATATCCCCCTCAATAAATTCTATAGTTGCGTTATATGCTTTTGCTTTTCTTTTAGCTCTTTCTATCATAGCTTTTGAACTATCTAGTCCTATAAGTTTTAGTTTTTTGTCACTTTTAGCGAAAATCTCAATTAAAGTGGAGCCCGTCGAACACCCTAAATCGTAAATCAATCCGTTTTCTTCTACGTTTTTAACGGCTAACATAGATACAAGTTCCAAGACATCTTTATAAAAAGGAACGGATCTGTTTATCATATCGTCAAATACCGAGGCTACTTCCTCATCAAATTCAAACTGCTTTTTTATAGGTTTACCAAAAATCTTATCTTCCATTCATTCTCCGTCAATAGAATATTGCTCTATCTTCTTATCCCATTTCGTTTTAGAGCTTTTTCTCTCAAATTTTAAAAGATTCTCTATACCTTTTATAACTTTATTTAAATCATTGTCGCTTATAAAACATGTGTCTATCTTGCAAGCCAAAAATTGCTCTATATCTTCCTCTTTTACAAAAACATAAGGGTAGTTTATATCTAAGATTTTTTTAAGATTTTTTAAAATCTTCTCTTTCTTACTTTTTATAATAACGTCTCCCACTTTTAACCTAAGCACGGCTCTAGTTGCTTCGGGAAAGGCTGCGGGATTATGAAAAATCAAAGCTGAATGCCTATTTATGATATAGTTCGCATCATCTAAATATTTCAACTCTTCCTTTAACGCTCCGATCGTTAAAAAGTTATGTATCATAACCGATAGGGCGGAAGTATAATAGCTGTCGTTAAGGTCGGCAACCGTTTTAAATTTTTCATCGCTTAAATACCATTTGCCTTTTTTGAAAAATCTCTTCTTTGCCTCTTTTAAAAGTTTGTCTGCAAGTTCGAGATATCTTTTTTCAAGAGTATATTCGTATGCGCTTAACAAAGCTTTTACCAAATATGCATAATCTTCCAAAAAAGCTTTTTTAGTAGGTTTATATGAGGATGTGCGCTGATGATATAATATATCGTCTATATACAATTTCTCTATCAGTATATTTAACGATCTTAGCGCCTCTATTTTGAAGTAGTCGTTTATATAATAGACGTTTAACTTAGCATCTATATACATAGCGTTCCAAGATGTTATAACCTTTTTATCTATAAACGGGTATCTTCTTTTTTCTCTAATCTCTTTTAAAAGTTTCAAAGCTTTACTTTTCTCATTGTCATTTAGCTCAATTTCAGAATCTATAAACGGATTTGAATAATCACCGTCTATATTGCCATCTTTCTTAATCCCAAAAAATGATAAAGCTTTTTGCGCTTTTTGTTTATTAAAACCGTTTTTAACAAAATAGTCGAAAGTTTTTTGATAATCGTATATAAAAAAACCCCCTTCTACCCCTTTTGAATCCGCATCGCTAGCGCTAAAATAGAGTCCTTCGCTCCCAAATCTTTTATCTATCTCTTTAATAGTCTCTTCAACAACTTTTTTAAAAAGAGGATTCTTTGTTAATTTGTACATCCTTGTATAAACATCTATTAATTCGGCGTTTGTATATAACATCTTCTCAAAATGGGGGATTTGCCATTTTCTATCAGTAGTGTATCTAAAAAAAGCTCCGCTTATCTGATCGTAAATGCCCCCTTTCGCCATAGCTATTAACGTTTCATTAGCCATTTTAAAAGCATCTTCATCCTTTGTAATCATATAAATATCTATCAGAGCTCTTATTCTGCTAGATTCGGGAAATTTTATGCGTTTTGAAAAACCTTTATAGAGCGGATCGAAATACTCTTTCGTTTGCATTATATACTTTTTAGCGATACTCAAATCCAGATGAACCGGAACATATTCGGCATTTTCCACTTTTTTCATTAAAGACAAAATAGCGTCGGCTCTTTTTTCTATAACTTCCCTATCATCCTTATAAGCTTTCGCCAAAATCGGTAAAATAGTTTTCAATCCCTTAACACCATATCCATCCTCCGGTGGAATATAGGTAGCGGCAAAAAAAGGCTTCAAATCTTCCGTCAATATTATGGTTAATGGCCAGCCTCCGCTTCTTTGATGAATTATTTGATAGATTTTTTGGTAATATTTATCTATATCTGGACGCTCCTCTTTATCAACTTTTACAGGAATAAAATTTTCGTTTATTAGTTTTGCTATCTCCTCATTTTCGAAGGACTCTTTTTCCATTACGTGACACCAATGGCATGTACTGTACCCTATAGATAAAAAAATGGGCTTATGCTCTTTTTTTGCTTTTTTGAAAGCCTCTTCTCCCCAAGGAAGCCAATTTACGGGATTGTGCGCATGTTGTAACAAATATGGGGATTCTTCATAAATCAGAGAGTTTGTAAATCTTTGTTCTGCAAACATAAAACTAAATGTCATAATCAACAATATAAGAGTTCTCATAATCTTCCTCTATTTCGATTTTTATTATAAAAATTAAATAATATGCTCTTTAACAATCTTAAGAGCAATATCTATATCTTTTTTTATCTGTTCTTTAAGAGCTTCTAGATTGTCAAACTTTTTATTGTCTCTTATTCTATCAAAAAAGAAAATTGTAGCTTTCCCTTTAGCATCTCCTATATCTTTACCTATGACATGAGACTCTACTGAAAATTTTTCGTCAGTTGAAACTCTTTTTCCTACAAAAGTTACGGAAGGCTCATAAAAACCGTTTATATCTGTTATTGTCGCATAAACCCCGTTTTTGGGCAAAACAAAATCTTTGGGATAAATATTTATAGTTGGATATAACTTTTTCTTGCCGAGTCCCTGTCCTTTTACGACCTCTCCAATTATCTTATACGTATGGCCTAAAAGAGAATTTGCCGTTTTTATATCACCTTTTTTTATAAACTCTCTTATTACTCTTGAATGAACGGAAATACCATTTTTTTTAATCTCATCTACCACTTCAATCACGCCGTCAAAATATTTTTTTAAATCTTTTATTGAGTATTTTCTATCTTTTCCAAATGCAAAATCGTAACCTACCACTATCTTTTTAAGATTAGGAAAATCTTTTTTTACTCTTTCCAAAAAACCTTTTGCATCTAGATTTTTTATATCTTTTATATCATAAAAAAAACAAGGATGATTTACGTATTCGCATCTATATCTGCCTGGGGTTATGTTTGCATTATGTTTGTCTATAATCACTACGGCGCCTTTTTCGCTGAGTCTATCAAAAAGAGCTTTATGGCCTAGATGCATACCGTCAAAGGCGCCCACAGCTATATCTTCTATCTCGCTCATTTTTTCGCCTATCAACCTATATCCTTCTTAAAATGATAAAAAAACTCTTCATTTCCCTCTTTCCCTTTTATAACTGAAATCTCTTTTCTAACAAGCCTCCAGCCTAGATTTTCACACTCTTTTTCAAATCTCTCTTTAGCTTTTTGGATAGCTTCATTATCCAAAACGACGCCTTTTTTATCTCTTCTTACATCTTTTCCCACTTCATATTGAGGTTTAAAAAGTATTATCAAATCGCCCTTTGATACCCTATCTAGTTCAGACAAAATTTTATGAAGACTTATAAACGAGACATCGCAAGTGACTACATCAAATCTCTCTTGTGGGAAAAAATCTCTAATATCCGTATTTTCAAGGTTGACAACCCTTTTATCATTTTTTAAAGTTTTGTGCAATTGAGAAGAGCCGACATCCAAAGAGTAAACCCTCAAAGCTCCTTTTTGGAGCAAAACTTGAGTAAAGCCCCCTGTGCTAGCTCCCACATCGAGGCAAATAGAGCCTTTAATAAACTCATATTCGCCTCCTTTCAAAAAACTTTTAAGCTTTTCAGCTGCCCTACTGACATACTCCTCTTTTTTAGTAATCTCAATATCACTCTTTTTTTGAACTTTAAAAGAAGGTCTTTTTATAACTCTCCCGTCAACTTTGACAAATCCGTTTTCTATATACTCTTTCGCTCTATTCCTACTTTGGAGGTAGCCTTTTTCAAATAAAAACTTATCCAATCTCACAAAATTCTCACTTTATCTCTTTTTGTGCCTCTTCGATCATCTCCCACATCTTATTCTCAGGCACCAAAGTTACTCCCAACCTTTTTGCCTTCTCATATTTGCTTCCCGCGTTTTCACCGTAAAAAACATAATCGGTATGACGCGAAACAGTATTTGTCACATGCGCTCCAAAAGATTCCAACAGCTCTTT
>JALWIX010000032.1 GCA_027082175.1 Campylobacterales bacterium | reverse complement strand
CAAAAAACTTGCTAATTGGCTCGTCGATTACAATACCAAAATACCCCACTATTCACTTAATTTTAAATCTCCGGTAAAATACCTTCTTGAATATCATAATGAGTGCCATATGTTATGGACTTATACAATCTATTGACAATCTTGAAAAAAATTTGTATAATTCCAATCCAATTTGTTTGCCGGTGTAGCTCAGTTGGCTAGAGCAGCTGATTTGTAATCAGCAGGTCGGGGGTTCGAGTCCCTTCACCGGCTCCATTGATAAAATCAGTGTTTGACCAGTAAGACACTGGTGGGATACTCAAGTGGTCAACGAGGGCAGACTGTAAATCTGCTGGCTTTCGCCTTCGGAGGTTCGAATCCTCCTCCCACCACCATTAAGTGTCATTTGCGGGAGTAGCTCAGTTGGCTAGAGCATCAGCCTTCCAAGCTGAGGGTCGCGGGTTCGAGTCCCGTCTCCCGCTCCAGAACTGGGAGCTGAACTAATTACCTCTATTACTACTTAGTTTTGCTTCCATTGTATATTGCCATTGCGATTATGTTAGTGCCCAGATAGCTCAGTGGCAGAGCACTTCCTTGGTAAGGAAGAGGTCGGCGGTTCAATCCCGCTTCTGGGCTCCATCCAAAATAGAGCGTCAAAATGAACGTGTTTGTGTTAAACTTATTTACACAGACACTTTCATAAACGCTAATGATATTAAATGAAAACTTAAGAAAATATTTGGGTATATTTTGGTAGAATTAGCCCGAATTTTAATCAAATTATACGGAGGAAAAGATGGCTAAAGAAAAATTTGTCAAAACCAAGCCACATGTTAACATTGGTACTATAGGTCACGTTGACCACGGTAAGACTACTTTGACTGCTGCTATAACTGCAGTTTTGGCTGAAAAAGGTTATGCTGAAAAAAGAGATTACGATCAGATAGATAATGCGCCAGAAGAGAGAGAAAGAGGTATTACTATCGCTACTTCTCACGTTGAATATGAAACTGAAAAAAGACACTATGCGCACGTTGACTGTCCAGGACACGCAGACTATGTAAAAAACATGATTACCGGTGCCGCGCAAATGGATGGAGCTATTTTAGTTGTTTCTGCCGCTGACGGTCCAATGCCACAAACAAGAGAGCATATTCTTCTTTCAAGACAGGTTGGCGTTCCATATATTGTTGTGTTCTTAAACAAAGAAGATATGGTTGATGATCCTGAGTTACTTGAACTAGTTGAAATGGAAGTTAGAGAGTTGCTAAACGAATATGATTTTCCAGGTGACGATGTTCCTGTTATTGCAGGTTCTGCTTTAAAAGCTTTGGAAGAGGCAAAAGAAGGAAAGCTTGGACCTTGGTCTGAAAAAATTCTTAAACTTATGGATGCTGTTGACGAGTACATCCCAACTCCAGAAAGAGATATTGATAAGCCGTTCTTAATGCCAATTGAGGATGTTTTCTCAATCTCTGGTAGGGGTACGGTTGTTACAGGTAGAATCGAAAGAGGTATAGTTAAAGTTGGTGACGAGGTAGAAATAGTTGGTATAAGACCAACTCAAAAAACTACTGTAACCGGCGTTGAAATGTTTAGAAAAGAGCTAGATCAAGGTGAAGCTGGCGACAATGTCGGTGTACTTCTAAGAGGTACTAAAAAAGAGGAAGTTGAAAGAGGTATGGTTCTTTGCCAACCAGGCTCTATAACTCCTCATACTAAATTTGAAGCAGAGGTTTACGTACTAACTAAAGAAGAGGGTGGTAGACATACTCCATTCTTTAGCGGTTATAGACCTCAGTTTTATGTTAGAACAACTGATGTAACTGGAAGCGTTATTCTTCCAGAAGGCACTGAAATGGTTATGCCTGGAGATAATGTAAAAATCACGGCTGAGTTAATAGCTCCAATCGCTCTTGAAGAGGGAACGAGATTTGCTATCAGAGAAGGTGGTAGAACTGTCGGTGCCGGTGTTGTAACTAAAATAATCGAGTAATTTTAGGGGCTATTGCTGCCCCAACAAAGTAAAGGCATAAAGATGAGAGAAATAATACATTTGGCTTGTGAGAAGTGTAATAGAAGAAACTATCACACAACAAAAAATAAAAAAACTCATACGGAAAAATTTCAAATTAGAAAATATTGCAAATTTTGCAAGGAACATACTCTTCATAAAGAAGCTAAACTTTAAAAAAGTTTTAAAGGCTGAAGGAAGAAGAACGCCAGATATTAAATCTATCTTTCTTCAATCTTCAGCCTGAAAATAGGGCAGTAGCTCCAATGGTAGAGCGGCGGTCTCCAAAACCGCGTGTTGGGGGTTCGAGTCCCTCCTGCCCTGCCATAAAAGGATTTTTGACATGGAAAAATTGATAAAATATTTTGAAGAGGCAAAGATAGAGTTACAAAAGGTAATTTTCCCTACAAAAGATCAAGTAAAAAATGCTTATATTGCCGTTTTTGTGGTAGTACTGATTGTTTCACTTTTTTTAGCGTTGATAGATTTGACAATGTCATTTACTCTTTCACACATAATGTAATTAAGGAACCAAATATATGACACATAAATGGTATGCGATACAGGTTCACGGAGGAAGTGAACAAGCAGTAAAAAGAGCGATTGAAAATATTGCTAAAGATGAGCATCTTGAAGAAAAAATAAAAGAAGTAATCGTACCTACGGAAGACGTAATAGAAGTAAAGCAGGGAAAAAAGAAAATAACGCAAAGAGCTCTATATCCAGGATACGTTTTTGCCCTATTAGAACTAGATTTGGATTTGTGGCACAAAATACAATCAATGCCAAAAGTGGGTAGATTTATCGGCGAGTCGAAAAAACCTACTCCTTTGAGTGAAGATGACGTAAAAGTAATTTTGGAAAAAGCTCAGCAAAAAGGTGCGCCAAAACCAAAAATCTCTTTTGAACGTGGCGAGGTTGTTCGTATTATCGAAGGACCGTTTGCAAATTTTACCGGCGTAGTAGAAGAGTACGATATGGAGCACGGTAAATTGAAGTTAAACGTATCAATTTTTGGTAGAAGCACACCGGTTGAAATACTATATTCACAAGTTGAAAAAATAATTTAAATTATCAGAAAGGAAAATAGATGGCTAAAAAAGTTGTTGGTGAGATAAAACTGCAAATACCAGCCGGAAAAGCAAACCCTTCTCCTCCAGTAGGTCCTGCTCTTGGACAAAGAGGTGTAAATATTATGGAGTTTTGCAAGGCATTCAACGAGAAAACTAAAGATATGATGGGATTTAATATCCCCGTTATAATTACAGTTTATGCTGATAGAAGTTTTACATTTGTTACAAAACAGCCGCCTGCTACAGATTTGATAAAAAAAGCAGCAGGAATTCAAAAAGGCAGTGATAATCCACTCAAAAACAAAGTAGGGAAAATAACGAAAGCTCAACTTGAAGAGATAGCAAAGACTAAGATGCCAGATTTAAATACTAACGATCTTGAAGCTGCAATGAAAACAATAGCGGGTTCATGTAGAAGTATGGGCATCGAAATAGTAGATTAAACGATCTTGACCGCAAAGATCTAAAATAGCTGCGGTAGCAAAAAAAATGCGGAGAGTATAATGGGAAAAAAACATTCTAAAAGATATCAACAACTATTGGAAAAAATAGACAAAAATAAAATATATACAGTTGAAGAAGCAGCAAAGACTGTAAAAGAACTTAAATCTGCTAAATTTGACGAAACTGTTGAGTTGGCTTTGAGACTAGGAGTTGATCCAAGACACGCAGATCAAATGGTAAGAGGATCAGTCGTTTTACCGCACGGAACCGGTAAAAAAGTAAGGGTGGCAGTTTTTGCAAAAGGCGTTAAAGCCGACGAAGCTAAAGAGGCTGGCGCAGATATTGTCGGAGCTGAAGATTTAGTAGAAGAGATCCAAAATGGAAATATCAATTTTGATATAGCTATTGCCACTCCAGATATGATGGGACTAGTTGGAAAAATAGGTAGGATTTTGGGTCCAAAAGGACTTATGCCAAACCCTAAAACCGGCACGGTAACAATGGATGTAGCCAAAGCCGTAAAAAATGCTAAAAGCGGACAAGTAAATTTTAGAGTAGATAAAAAAGGAAATATTCACGCAGGGATTGGAAAAGCTAGTTTCCCGGAAGAGCATATTGCAGAAAATTTAAAAGAGTTTGTAGCGGCAATCAATAAACTTAAGCCTGCAGCTGCAAAAGGAAAATATATTAGACATGCGGCCTTATCTTTGACTATGAGTCCGGCAATAGAGTTGGATACACAAGAATTGATGGATATTAAATAAGTTTGAAGTTTGACTTTCAAGTTTACTACTGACTTGAAAGATATCTAAAACTTCAAACTTTATCTTAGACTGAAGATAGCGGGCATAAAAGTAAGACCTGCTTGAAGTCTTCTGTCGGAAAGGAGGTTAAGACATTGACACGAGCTCAGAAAGAAGAGGTTGTTGCCAGGCTCACTGAAGAGTTTAAAAACGCAGCAGCTATTATTGATTGTGACTATAAAGGGATGAGCGTATCCGAGTTGGAGTCTTTTAGAGTAAAGCTTAAAGAAAAAGGGATTAAAGCTCAGGTTGTAAAAAATACTCTAGCTTTGATTGCCTTAAAAAATAACGGTATCGAAGATTTCCAACTTAAAGATACGAATATCCTTGTTTGGGGCGACGATCTCGTTACTTTAGCAAAAACAGTAACCGAATTTGCTAAAGAAGCGCCTAATGGTTTTGAGATTAAGCAAGGCTATTTTGAGGGTGAGGTTGCTGATCCTGCCAAGATTGAAGCTTATTCTAAGCTTCCAAGCAAAGAGGAGCTTCTTGGTATGTTGCTATCCGTATGGACTGCGCCTCTTAGAAACTTGCTATACGTATGGAACGCACCAAAACAAAATTTTGTTACTGTGCTTGAAAATATAAAACAACAAAAAGAAAATTCTTAAAATAATAAAGAAGGAGAAGAGACATGGCTATAACAAAAGAAGATGTAATCGAGTATATATCTAATCTATCTGTTCTAGAATTAAGTGAATTGGTAAAAGAGTTTGAAGAGAAATTCGGTGTTTCTGCTCAGCCTACAGTAGTTGCTGGAGCTGTTGCGGCTGGTGGTGATGCAGGTGGTGCCGCTGCGGAAGAGAAAACAGAGTTTGACGTTGTGTTGACAGATCCAGGCGCTAAGAAAATCAATGCTATTAAAGTTGTTAGAGCTGTAACAGGCCTAGGACTAAAAGAAGCTAAAGAAGCTGTAGAAAGCTGCCCAACTACAATTAAAGAAGGTATAAGCAAAGAAGAGGCTGAAGAGATTAAGAAGCAGTTTGAAGAAGCTGGAGCAAAAGTAGAGATTAAATAATTTTGTTTTTTAAATTTAGAAGAGAGGTTTATCCTCTCTTTAATCCATTGTTAGATAATATATTATCTTACCCCCTACAAGCCTTTGCGGCTAAAACTACTTTTAACAGAGGTTAGTGCCTATGCTAAACAATATAAAATCCGGAAACAGATTAAGAGTCGATTTTTCAAAAATTCCTCAAATCATTGAGATACCGCATCTTTTGCAACTTCAACAAAATAGTTACGAAAATTTCTTGATGATCGACAAAGAGGACAGAAGTCAGAGTGGTATAGAAAAAGTTTTTAGATCAATTTTCCCTATTCATGACTCCCAAAATAGATTGTCTTTAGAATATATTGGAAGCGAGATTACCAAGCCTAAATATACAATTCGAGAATGCATGGAAAGAGGCTTAACGTATAGCGTCTCTTTAAAAATGAAGATACGTTTGGTTCTTTGGGAGCGTGACGAAAAGAGTGGAGAGAAAATTGGTGTAAAAGATATGAAAGAGCAGACTATCTTCGTAAGAGATATTCCTCTTATGACAGATAGGACATCATTTATAATCAACGGCGTTGAAAGAATCGTTGTAAATCAGCTTCACAGAAGCCCTGGCGTTATTTTTAAAGAAGAAGAGTCTGCTACTAGTGGTGGTAAACTTGTATATACCGCTCAGATAATCCCAGATAGAGGAGCATGGCTCTATTTTGAGTATGATCCAAAAGATATTTTATATGTAAGAATAAATAAAAGAAGAAAAATACCTGCTACAATTTTGTTCAGAGCATTAGGATATAGTAAGCAAGATATTCTAAAACTATTCTATCCTATCACCAAAATCATTATTAAAGATAATAAATTTTTTACGGAGTTTCATCCAGAGGATTTTGTAGGAAGAGTATCTTACGATGTAAGAGATGAAAACGGAAATCTAATAATAGCGGCTGGAAAAAGATTAACTTCAAAAAAAGCGAAAAAACTACAAGAAGATGGTTTGAAATTTGTCGAATATCCAGTTGATATATTGATAGATAGATTTTTGGCAAAACCTATTATTGATTCTAACAGCGGCGAGGTATTATTTGATACGTTAACTCATTTAGATGAAAATAAATTAAAAAAGATTATCGATTTAGGTATAGAAAATCTTTATATTGCAAACGATTTGGCGACAGGAAAAGATAGGTCAATTATCAACTCTTTTATCGCTGATCAAGAGAGTCTTAAGCTTCTTAAGCAGACCGAAGGCATAGAAGATGAAAATGACTTGGCGGCCATTAGGATATATAAAGTTATGAGACCGGGAGAGCCTGTTACTAAAGAAGCTGCAAAATCTTTCGTAAAACAGCTATTTTTTGACCCGGAAAGATATGACATTACCCGTGTTGGTAGAATGAAAATGAACCATAAGCTAGGCGTGAAAGTTCCGGAATATGTAACTGTTCTAACTAGCGAAGATATTATTAAATCTGTTCAATACCTGATAAAGGTTAAAAACGGACAAGGTCATATAGACGATAGAGACCACTTAGGAAACAGAAGAATCAGAGCAATTGGGGAATTGCTAGCAAATGAACTACATAGCGGATTAGTTAAGATGCAAAAAGCTATCCGCGATAAGATGACTACTATCAGTGGAAATCTAGATGAACTAATGCCGCATGATCTAATAAACTCAAAAATGATTACAAATACTATTTTAGAGTTTTTTGCAAGCGGTCAGCTATCTCAGTTTATGGATCAGACTAACCCTCTTAGCGAAATTACGCATAAAAGAAGACTATCTGCTTTAGGCGAAGGAGGATTAGTAAAAGAGAGAGCGGGCTTTGAGGTTAGAGACGTACATCCAACTCATTATGGAAGAATATGTCCGGTAGAGACTCCAGAAGGTCAAAATATCGGTCTTATAAACACCCTTTCTACTTATGCCAAGGTTAATGAGCTAGGTTTTATTGAAGCAGCATATAAAAAAGTGGTTGACGGCAAGATTACTGACGAAGTTGTTTATCTTACTGCAGCTCAAGAAGAGGGTCTTGTTATAGCTCCGGCAAATACGGAAATCATTGATGGTAACGAAATCAAAGAAGACATGATTGAAGCCAGAAAAGATGGCGAGATTGTATTTGTTGAAAAAAATAAAGTCGATCTTATAGACCTTACACCTAGAATGGTAGTTGGCGTGGCGGCTAGTCTTATTCCCTTTTTGGAGCATGACGACGCTAACAGGGCGCTAATGGGATCGAACATGCAACGTCAGGCGGTTCCTCTTTTGAAAACCGAAGCGCCAATGGTTGGAACAGGCATGGAAAAAGTAGTGGCAAGAGACTCTTGGGAGGCCGTAAAGGCTAGAAGAAGCGGCGTAGTTGAAAAGATAGACTCTAACAATATCTATATTTTAGGCGAAGATGAAAACGGAGCATATATAGATCACTACTCTTTGCAAAAAAATCTTAGAACCAACCAAAATACTTGTTTTACTCAAACGCCAATCGTTAAAAAAGGCGATTATGTTGAAGCGGGACAGATAATAGCCGATGGTCCAAATATGGATAAAGGCGAGCTTGCTCTTGGAAAAAATATGCTTGTTGCGTTTATGCCTTGGAACGGGTATAACTTCGAGGACGCTATAGTTGTAAGTGAAAGAATTTTGAGAGATGACGAGTTTACCTCCGTTCATATTTATGAAAAAGAGATTGAGGCGAGAGAGTTAAAACACGGCGTTGAAGAGATAACAAGAGATATACCTAATGTTAAAGAAGAAGAGATAGCGCATCTTGATGAGAGCGGAATAGTTAAAATAGGAACATATGTAAAGCCTGGAATGATCTTGGTTGGAAAAGTTTCTCCAAAAGGAGAAGTAAAACCTACGCCTGAAGAGAGACTTTTAAGAGCTATTTTTGGTGAAAAAGCTGGACACGTTGCCAACAACTCTCTATATTGTCCTCCATCTATGGAAGGAGTTGTGGTTGATGTTAAAGTATTTACAAAAAAAGGTTATGAAAAAGATCCAAGGGCTATAAAAGCTTATGAAGAGGAGAAAGAGAGATTAGATCGAGAACATCATGATAAACTGTTGATGGTCGATAGAGAGGAGATGCTAAGAATTATCTCTTTACTTTCTAAATCTCCTTTGGAAAAAGATGCTAAAGTAAAAGATAAAGAGTTTAAAGCCGGCGAGCTTATTCCAAAAGAGGAACTATCATCTATAAACAGGTTTGCTCTTAATTTCTTGGTAAAATCTTACCCTGTTGAAGTTCAAGAAGAGTATAAAAGACTTAAAAACTATTTCCAAAACGAAAAGAGAAAGTTGACTGAAGAGCATGAGGAAAAATTGGCTATTTTGGAAAAAGAAGATATCCTTCCAAGCGGTGTTGTAAAACTTGTAAAAGTTTTTATAGCAACAAAAAGAAAACTCAAAATCGGCGACAAAATGGCAGGACGCCATGGTAACAAAGGTATCGTTTCTATCATAGTGCCTGAGATAGACATGCCATATACGAAAGATGGTCGTGTAGTAGATATCGTACTAAATCCTCTTGGTGTTCCTTCTAGGATGAATATCGGTCAGATATTGGAAGTTCACTTAGGACTAATAGGGAAAAAACTAGGGGAGCAGATTCAAGAGATTTTTGAATCCAAAAGAGCCGATTTTGTTAAAGAGCTTAGAGAGAAAATGATTGAGATTGCCGATGTGGCAAAACTGATGAATGTCAAAGAGGCTATCGGCAAAATGAGTGACGAAGAGTTAATAAAATACGCTAGAGATTGGAGTAAGGGCGTAAAATTTGCCAGTCCTGTTTTTGAAGGCGTTACGGCAGAAGAGTTTAAAAAACTTTATGAGATGGCCAAAATAGATATGGATGGCAAGATGGAGCTTTATGACGGTAGAACCGGGGAGAAGTTCAAAGAGAGAGTAAATGTCGGTTATATGTATATGTTGAAACTTCATCACCTTGTTGATGAAAAAGTTCACGCAAGAAGTACGGGGCCTTACTCACTTGTTACACAGCAGCCTGTAGGCGGTAAAGCTCTGTTTGGCGGACAAAGATTCGGTGAGATGGAGGTTTGGGCTCTCGAAGCGCACGGTGCCGCCCATACTCTAAAAGAGATGTTAACAATCAAATCGGATGATGTAGAGGGTAGAGTTAAAGCTTATAAAGCTATTACCAAAGGTGAACCTATTCCAGAACCTGGTATTCCAGAAACTCTTTTTGTTTTGACAAAAGAGCTTCAATCACTTGGAATCGACGTAGAAATTTTAGATGAGGAAAAAGAAGATGAAGAGACTGGTACCAATTGAGATAGGCGAAGATCAAAGACCTAAAGATATAAAAGCGCTTCAGTTTAGACTAGCGAGTCCAGAAAAGATTTTATCTTGGTCTCATGGTGAAGTTAAAAAACCTGAAACTATCAATTATAGAACTTTGAAACCTGAGCGCGACGGTCTTTTTTGCGCCAAAATTTTCGGGCCAATAAAAGATTATGAGTGTCTTTGCGGAAAATATAAAAAAATGCGTTATAAAGGCGTAGTGTGCGAAAAGTGTGGCGTTGAAGTTACTACTAGCAAAGTAAGACGCACTAGAATGGGTCATATAGAATTAGTAACGCCTGTTGCTCATATTTGGTATGTAAATTCGTTGCCTAGCAGGATAGGAACACTGCTTGGCGTAAAGATGAAAGATCTGGAAAGAGTTTTATATTATGAAGCATATATAGTAAAAGAGCCTGGAGAAGCGTATTACGATTTTGAGAAGAAAAATCCCGTTAAAAAGTATGATGTTTTAAATGAAGAACAGTATCAACAGCTAAAACAACATTTTGGCGATAGCGGTTTTGAAGCATATATGGGCGGTCAGGTAATCAAAGAACTTTTAGAAGAGTTTGATCTTATTGAAGTTTTTCATCAGTTAAAAAGAGAGATGAAAGAGACCGCTTCTGAAGCGAAACGCAAAACAATCGTAAAAAGATTAAAAGTCATTGAGAGTTTCTTAAATAGCGGAAATAAACCTGAATGGATGATGCTTACGGTGGTTCCTGTACTTCCTCCTGATCTTCGTCCACTTGTAGCCCTTGATGGCGGAAAGTTTGCGGTAAGTGACGTAAACGATCTATACAGAAGGGTTATAAATAGGAACCAAAGACTTAAGAGACTTATGGAGCTAGATGCGCCTGAGATTATTGTTAGAAACGAAAAAAGAATGCTTCAAGAAGCGGTAGACGCACTTATAGATAACGGCAGACGCGGAAATGCCGTAAAAGGCGCAAATAAAAGACCTCTTAAATCGCTTAGTGAAATAATCAAAGGAAAACAGGGTAGATTTAGACAAAACCTTTTAGGAAAAAGGGTCGATTTTTCGGGAAGAAGTGTTATCGTTGTTGGTCCAAATCTAAGAATGGATCAGTGCGGCTTACCTAAACTTATGGCGCTTGAACTATTCAAGCCGCATCTTTTGGCAAAACTTGAAGAGAAAGGATACGCTACTACCTTAAAAGCCGCTAAAAAGATGATTGAAGATAGGTCTAATGAGGTTTGGGAGTGTCTGCAAGAGATAGTTGACGAATATCCTGTGCTTTTAAACAGAGCGCCTACGCTACATAAACTTTCTATTCAGGCGTTTCACCCGGTTTTAATAGACGGAAAAGCGATACAGCTTCATCCACTGGTATGCGCCGCGTTTAACGCCGACTTTGACGGCGACCAGATGGCAGTTCACGTACCTTTAAGCGAAGAGGCTATCGCTGAGTGCAAAATATTGATGCTTAGCTCGCTAAATATTTTGCTTCCTGCCTCAGGTAGAGCGATTACCGTACCTTCCCAAGATATGGTATTGGGAATTTACTATTTAAGCAAAGAAAGGGATGATGTTAAAGGCGCTAACAAGCTTTTTGCGGACGTTAATGAAATTATGACCGCTCTTGAGAGTGATCATCTACATATTAATGCCAAAATAAGAACTAGAATAGATAATAGAATCATATTTACCACTGCCGGTAGGATTATTATTAAAAACATATTGCCAGATTTTGTTCCGGTATCTCTTTGGAATAAGGTAATGAAAAAAAGAGATATCGCCGAGCTTGTTGACTACGTTTATAAAAATGGCGGACCTGAGATAACTGCCGAGTTTTTAGATCATCTTAAAAATCTCGGTTTTAGATACGCAACATTTGCCGGTATCTCAATAAGCGAATATGATATAAAAGTGCCTGAGGAGAAGAAAAAACTTATAGAAGAAGCTAAAAGAAAAGTTAGAGAGATTCAGCAGCAGTTCCAGGCCGGGCTTTTAACCGAGCAAGAAAGATACAACAAGATTATAGATATATGGACAGATACTACGAATGCCGTCGCAGAAGCTATGATAAAGCTTATTAAAAACGATAAGGAAGGATTTAATTCTATTTATATGATGGCAGATTCCGGAGCTAGAGGTAGCTCTGCTCAGATTAGACAGCTTGCTGGAATGAGGGGCTTGATGGCTAAGCCTGATGGAACTATTATTGAAACGCCGATTATCTCAAACTTTAAAGAGGGACTAAACGTTTTAGAGTATTTTATCTCGACGCACGGCGCTAGAAAAGGTCTTGCGGATACCGCTTTGAAAACGGCGAACGCTGGATATTTGACAAGAAAACTTGTCGACGTTGCGCAAAATGTAAAAATCACTATTGAAGATTGCGGTACTCACGAAGGTATAGAAGTAACTGATATATCTATCGGTAACGAGATGATAGAGCCTTTAGAAGATAGGATCGTAGGTAGGGTTCTTGCCGAAGATGTGATAGACCCTATTACAAACGAAATACTGTTTAGCGAAGGAACTTTGATAGACGAAGATAAAGCACGTACTATTAAAGAAGCCGGTATAAAATCAGTTACTATAAGAACGCCTATAACTTGTAAAGCGCCAAAAGGAGTTTGCGCTAAATGTTACGGGCTTAATATGGCTGAAGGAAAACTTGTTAAACCTGGGGAAGCTGTAGGTATCATAGCGGCACAATCTATCGGCGAACCGGGAACTCAGTTGACGCTAAGAACGTTCCATATAGGTGGTACCGCGAGTAGAACTGCCGAAGAGAGACAAGTAGTGGCTAGTAAAGAGGGTTTTATTAGATATTACAATCTAAAAACTTATAGAAACAAAGAGGGCAAAATAATAGTTGCAAATAGAAGAAACGCGGCGGTATTGCTTGTTGAGCCTAAAATAAAAGCTCTTTTTGACGGGAAAATCGAGATAAAACCGATTCACGACGAAATTGTAATCACGCTAATTAGCGGAGATGAAAAAGTTAGATATTCTCTTAGAAAGTCAGATGTTGCCAAACCTAATGAGTTGGCGGGCGTTAGCGGTAAAATAGAAGGAAAACTATATGTTCCTTTTAAAGATGGAGATAGCGTCAAAGAGGGAGATTCTATCGTTGAGATAATTAAAGAGGGATGGAATATTCCTAACAGGATACCTTATGCGGCAGAGCTAAAAGTTGAAGACGGGGCGCCTGTAACACAAAAAATAGTTGCAAACGCAAATGGCGTTGTTAAGTTTTACCTTTTAAAGGGAGACTATTTAGAGAGATATGAGGATGTTAAAAAAGGTCAAAAGATTGACGAAAAGGGACTTTTTGCGGTGATTGCCGATAATGAGGGAAGAGAAGCAAGCAGGCACTATATAGCAAGAGGCTCTATTTTAGAAGTTGATGATAACGAGACTGTAGATAAAAATACCGTATTGGCAATTCCGGCAAAAAATGATAAAACGGTAATAGCCGAATGGGATCCTTATTCTAATCCAATAATAGCCGAAGCTGCCGGTACAGTTACGCTTGAAGATGTGATTCCTGGCGTTACCGCTGTAGAAGTTGTAGACGAGATTACGGGCGAGAGCAGACTTACAATCAATGAGTATATTCCACCTGAATATAAACCAAAAATTATTCTTGCGCCAAAAGATAGTGATATCGTTATTACTTATCCTCTTGAGCCAAAAACTGCTATATACGTACAGAATCAAGAAGAGGTAGAGTTGGCCGAAGTGTTGGCTAAAACACCTAAAGCAATAGCAAAATCGAGAGACATTACAGGAGGTCTTCCGAGAGTTAGCGAACTTTTTGAAGCTAGACGTCCAAAAAACCCTGCGGTTATTGCGGAGATTGATGGTTTTGTAAGTTTTGGAAAGCCTAGCCGCGGTAAACAAAGAATAATAATATCTTCTGAAACAGGTCAAAAGGCTGAATATCTGATAGATAAAAATAGAACAATCTTGGTTCATGACGGCGAGTATGTGCATGCTGGAGAAGTTTTAACAGATGGAACCGTTTCAAGTCACGATATCCTGAGAATTCTAGGAGAAAAAGCTCTGCAATATTATATGGTTAGCGAAATTCAGCAGGTATATAGAAGACAAGGAGTTAATATAAGCGATAAGCATATTGAGATTATCATATCTCAAATGTTAAGACAAGTTAAAATTGTTGAGAGTGGAGATACTAAATTTATTGCAGGCGATTTAGTTAGTAAAAGACAATTTAGAGAAGAGAATGAGAAAATTATAAGATTAGGCGGGGAACCTGCGATAGCCGAGCCCGTACTTGTTGGTATTACAAGAGCAGCGGTTAGTTCGGACTCTGTTATTAGCGCTGCCTCTTTCCAAGATACGACTAAAGTTTTAACAGAAGCAAGTATTTCGGCTAAAATTGATAGATTAGAAGACCTAAAAGAAAACGTAATTATAGGCAGATTGATCCCTGTTGGTACAGGAATGTACAGAGAGAAAAAAGTAGGGTTAATAAAAAAAGAGGAAGAAGATTAATTTGCTTAGTTATTGGTCATTAGTCTAAAATGACTAAATGACCAATTATCTTAAAAAAGAACAACTTTAAAATAACTTTAAATTAAGTTATTTTAAAGATTTATTTTAGTATTATTAGCCACTAAAAAATGCAATTGCATTAAAATATGTATTAAAGGAAAGGAAAAGAAGTGCCTACTATCAATCAGTTGATAAGAAAAGAGAGAAAAAAGGTAATCAAAAAATCAAAGTCGCCAGCTTTGGTTAAATGTCCTCAAAGAAGGGGCGTTTGTACGAGAGTTTACACAACAACTCCTAAAAAGCCTAACTCTGCGCTTAGAAAAGTTGCAAAAGTTAGACTAACTTCAGGTTACGAAGTGATAAGCTATATTCCTGGTGAAGGACACAATTTGCAAGAACACTCTATCGTATTGGTAAGAGGCGGTAGGGTAAAAGACTTGCCAGGTGTTAAGTATCACATAGTGAGAGGTGCGTTAGATACTGCAGGTGTAGCAAATAGAAAAAATTCAAGATCTAAATACGGAACTAAAAAACCTAAATCTTAATAGTAATAGAAAGATAGAGAGTTAGAAAGTTAAATTAGTAGATGGTTGATGGTAGATAGTTGATAGAGAATCTATCGACTATAAACTATCCGCTATCAACTAAATATACTTTCTCACTTTCAAGCCGCAGGCGGGGCGTAAACCGTTTGAGTAAATTAAAAATTGAAGGGAGCTAAAAGTGAGAAGAAGAAGAGCGCCGGTCAGAGAAGTTTTGCCTGATCCAATTTATAACAGTAAAGTGGTTACTAAATTTATCAACAAATTGATGTGGGACGGAAAAAAAAGCGTTGCCGAAAAGATAATGTATGAGGCTTTAGATATCATAGAAAAAAAAGTAGATAAAAAAGGGATAGAAGTTTTCAATGAAGCGATTGAGAACGTAAAGCCTTTACTTGAAGTAAAAAGTAGACGTGTAGGTGGGGCTACATATCAGGTTCCAGTTGAAGTTAGACCAGTTAGACAACAATCACTAGCTATTAGATGGCTAGTAGATGCAGCTAGAAAAAGAAACGAAAGAACTATGGCTCAAAGACTTGCAAATGAGCTTATAGATGCTGCGAACAAAAGAGGCGCGGCATTTAAGAAGAAAGAAGATACATATAAAATGGCAGAAGCCAATAAAGCTTTCGCGCACTACAGATGGTAAAACCAAAAAAAATTTCCGAAACTGGACTGGCAGAGTCCGAAGACTTCTTGAAAGCAGGATTTTTCCTGCCTTCTTACAATTTTTCAAAATCAAAACTTATAAAATCTAAAGGATAGAGCATGGCTAAAAAGACTCCGATCGAAAAAATTAGAAATATCGGTATTGCCGCACATATTGATGCTGGTAAAACAACAACTACTGAAAGAATACTTTTCTATACCGGGATTTCTCATAAAATAGGCGAGGTTCATGAAGGCGCTGCTACCATGGACTGGATGGAACAAGAAAAAGAGAGAGGTATTACGATCACTTCTGCCGCGACAACATGTTTTTGGAAGGATCACCAAATAAACATTATCGATACTCCAGGTCACGTTGATTTTACGATTGAGGTTGAAAGATCAATGAGGGTTCTTGACGGTGCTGTAGCAGTTTTCTGCGCAGTTGGCGGCGTTCAACCTCAAAGTGAGACTGTTTGGAGACAAGCTAACAAATATCATGTTCCAAGAATAGTTTTTGTGAACAAAATGGATAGAATAGGTGCAGATTTTTACAATGTTGAAAATCAGATCAGAGACAGACTTAAAGCAAATCCTGTTCCTATTCAGATTCCTATAGGCGCTGAAGATAATTTTAGAGGCGTAGTTGATTTGGTAGAGATGAGAGGAATCGTTTGGGATGACGAAACGATGGGCGCAAAATATGAGGTTATTGAGATTCCGGAAGATTTAAAAGATAAAGCTGAGGAGTATAGAGAAAAGCTTATAGAAGCAGTTGCGGAAACTGATGATGAGTTGATGGAAAAATATCTAAGCGGTGAAGAGCTGAGTGTTGATGAGATCAAAAAGGGTATTAAAACCGGTACTCTAGACATGAGTATTACGCCTATGCTTTGCGGTAGCGCCTTTAAAAACAAAGGAGTACAAACGCTTTTAGACGCGGTTGTTGATTATTTGCCGGCACCTACTGAGGTCGACTGGATAAAAGGGGTAGATCCAAAAACTGGCGAAGAGGTATCAGTTGAATCGACAGTTGATGGTCCTTTTGCCGCCCTTGCATTTAAGATTATGACAGACCCGTTTGTAGGACAACTATCATTCATAAGAGTTTATAGGGGTAAAATTGAGAGTGGAAGTTATGTTCTAAACTCTACTAAAGAGAAGAAAGAGAGAGTTGGTAGATTACTTAAAATGCATGCAAACAAAAGAGAGGAGATTAAAGAGCTTCCAGCAGGTGAAATAGGCGCTGTTGTAGGGCTTAAATATACACTGACTGGCGATACGTTGTGCGATGAAAAATCTCCTGTGATTTTGGAAAAGATGGAGTTTCCAGAACCTGTTATCTCTGTTGCAGTAGAGCCGAAAACTAAGGCTGATCAGGAGAAGATGAGCGTAGCTTTGGCTAAACTTGCCGAAGAGGATCCTAGCTTTAGAGTTCACACCGATGAAGAGACTGGACAGACAATTATCTCCGGTATGGGTGAATTGCACCTGGAAATTATCGTAGATAGAATGAAAAGAGAGTTTAAAGTTGAAGCAGAAGTTGGAGCGCCTCAAGTCGCATATAGAGAGACTATAAGAACAGCCGTAGATCAAGAGTATAAATATGCTAAACAGTCTGGAGGTAGAGGACAGTACGGACACGTATTTATAAAATTAGAGCCTCAAGAGCCAGGGCAAGGCTATGAGTTCGTAAACCAAATTACCGGTGGGGTTATCCCTAAAGAGTATATTCCAGCGGTTGACAAAGGTATCCAAGAAGCAATGCAAAACGGTGTAGTTGCCGGATATCCTGTAGTTGACGTTAAAGCGACGTTATATGATGGAAGTTATCACGATGTTGACTCAAGTGAGATGGCATTTAAGATAGCTGGTTCTATGGCGTTTAAAGAGGCTGCCAAAAAAGCAAATCCTGTGCTTCTTGAGCCTATTATGAAAGTGGAAGTAGAAGTTCCCGAAGAGTATATGGGCGATGTTATAGGCGATATCAATAGAAGAAGAGGACAAGTATCATCAATGGAAGATAGAGCTGGAAACAAGATAGTCACCGCAATGGTTCCGTTGGCAGAGATGTTTGGATACTCTACTGACTTAAGGTCTTTCACGCAAGGAAGAGGAACTTATTCTATGGAATTTGATCATTACGAAGAGGTTCCAAGAAACGTTGCTGAAGAGATTATCAAAAAAAGACACGGATAATTTAGTCAATTGTATATGGTGGATGGTTGATAGTTTATTTCTATCAACCACTCAACCATTCCACAATTTTAATCAATAACCTTCTAAAAACTTGCAGCTTTAAACTTTAAACATCAAATTTGCAGTATGTCCCGGTAGCTCAGCAGGATAGAGCATCGGATTCCTAATCCGAAGGTCGGAGGTTCGAATCCTCTCCGGGACACCACTTATTTTTGAGGAATATTTAGTTCAAAAGTTAAAGGGCTTGACTCTTTTGCTTTCATATAAACTAATAATTTATCTTTTTTGTTTGAACTGTAGATTTTAAAGATTTCACAGTTTTGCGCTACTTTGCTTACAAATACTTTGCCAAAATTTTCAGGATAAAGGGGAAGAACTATTTTTATAGGAGATTCTAATCTGCAAAGAGTATTGTTGTCTTTTAACACATACCATATTACGTACGGATTATCTATATCAAACAGTGTGTTTTTAGTTTGAAGATAGATAATCGAATAGTTTTTACCTCCATTAATTTCTATATTTTTTGAAAGAAGCAGATCATAATAGAGTGCTTTGGCAATTTTGTTTTGAAGATTCTCTTTTTCTAATGCGCCTTTTATAACCGAATGAGATATATTTAGATTTGATATCGATTGGGAAATAAAAAGTATTATTAGCGACAAAATAGTTATGGAAACAATCAGCTCTATTAGAGTAAATGACTTTTTCATAATTGCTCTATTTTGAAAGCAGAGTTTTTGAATCCATCTATATCTGTTTCAATCTTAAAAAATAAAACTCCAACATTTGAGTTTTCGTCTATTGTAAATTTATTGTCTTCTTTAGAGATAATTCGAGCTTTTTTATTTTTCAAAAAATTTTTAATTTCTTCATTTTCAACGATATATTCTTGTTTAATTAATGAATATAGTCGAATATTTTTGTTTTTTAATTTTGAATCGTATCTGCTATATACGTAAGTGGAGAGCATAGCTGAATTTTTTTTCATTTTTGAAAACTCTATCAGCCTTTTGTCGGAGCCGCTTAAGTTTAAAAGTGCGGTTCCTACGATAGATAAAAGTGTTACTGATATCAAAATTTCGATAAATGTAAAAGAGTTACTCATTTTCATAATATGTTCCCGGCCTAGGCAACAAATTTTTATCTAAAAATGTTTCGATGGCTTTATCTAATGTTTTTACTATTTTTAACTCTTCAAAATATGATTTGAAAACGTAATATTTGTTGTCTTTTTTTACAATATAGCTATCGTTTGAGCCGTTTGGATAGATTGTAAATTTAAAGCAGACATCGTAAGATTTTCCTTTTAGGAAAATATTTGGATAATCTATTATTTTAGGGTTTAAATAGGTATCTAAATCGTAAATTACCAACTCATCAAAAGAATCAAAATCGATATTTTCATAAGTTAGCGTATCGTTAATTAAAACTGCGTTTTTATTACAGTTATCGTAAATAACAAAAGTTATTTTATCCTCCTCTTTCTCTTTAAAAAGGAGAAGAGACTCTTTAAGATTTGCTATATTGTCAATTTTTAGATTCTCTTTTGAATAAAAGCGCCCAATGGCAAGAGAGTATATCAAACCCATTATTAAAACTACTAAAATAAGTTCGACAAGAGTAAAAGAGTGTTTCATTAAACTATTTTTGGCAGCTCTCTAAGCTGATATCGGCATTTTCGCCGCTTCCTCCCTCTTTGCCGTCTGCTCCTAAAGAGATGATGTTTATTTCGCCCTCTTCATTGAGATATATATAATCATTGTTCCAAGGATCTTTAGGAGGATTTTTACTGTCTAAAAAACCGTTTTTAGGATAGTCTTTATATTTTTGAGGATCGGGATTTTTTACTAAAGCTTTAAGGCCTTCTTCCGTTGAAGGGTATTTTCCATATTTAAGTTTGAAACTTTTTAGCGCGTCGCTGATAGTTTTCATTTGTATGCAGACGATTTTCTTTTTGGCTTCTTCACTTTGACCTATAAGATTGGGCATAACCAAAGCGGCTAAAAAACCTAAAATGATTATAACGATCATAATTTCTATAAGTGTAAAACCTTTTCTCATCTTATACCTTTATTTAATAATTATTTTATTATGATATTTACAAAATTTTACTGGAATGAAACTTTAATGACAATGAAAAAATCTATTGCGCTCTTTATAGTTTTGATTTTTATTGCAGTCGCCTCTTCTTTGATAGCTATAGTTTATAAAGAGAGTCAAAAAGCACTTTCATTTTCTAAAATATATGAAAAAATATCACAAAACTCTCTACTTATTAGAGATTTTGAGTATATTTTAAGAAACAGTTTAAAAGATATAAACTCAAGCGAAGATTTAGATATGCTTTTTGTCTCTTCACCTCTGCTTTCAAGTAAAGATGGTGAGTTTAACTTCGGTTTTTCGTTAAAACCTCTTAGCGATAAGATAAATTTAAATCTTTTGAAGGATAAAAAAAAGAGAGAGTATATAAAGGATTATATCTATAGAGTATGCTCTTTTTACGAGGTGGAGGATGCGGATTTTTTTATCGCGCTTTTAGAAGATACGATAGACGCCGATATTGAAGAGAGAGTTGCGGGCAGTGAAATCGTTTTGGAAAATAGAAGATTTAAAAACGGTTTTATTGAGAGTTTCAGCCATTTTTATAAAATTTTAGATTATTATTTTAAGACGTTACAAGATAGCAACATTTTTAAAGTTAAATGGAAAGAGCTTATATATTTTGATAAAGATATAAAAAGTATTATCGATTGTAAACGGCTTTCTTCGCAAAACGCAAGATTTTTAGGATTGTCTGTGGAAAATGGAAGTTTTGATTGCGAAGAGCTAAAAAAAGATTTAAAATATAAAGAGATTTTAAAAGTTTTAAACATCAAAGATTATACAAAAAAAGAGCCATATTTGATAGAAGCTTCGTTATATTATAAAAAGGATGGTTTTGAAGAGAACTTTAGGCTCCGATACAATCTTTTCAAACAAAAAGTCACGCAAGTTGAAAAATAGGTATCTATTGCTCTTTTTTAGAAAAGAGTCAGATTTTAAAAATATCAAAGATAAAGCGGCTCTTATACTCTCTCCCGAGTTTTATTGGATAAAGAAGATAGAGTTTGACGTTAAAAATATAAAAAGTGCGAAAAAGATAGCTCCTTCTTTGTTTGAAGGTTCTCTTCCTCATAACAATTTTGAATTTAAGATATTAAAACAAAAAAGAGACTTTTTTGCGATTGCTTACGATCCAGAAGAAATCAAGGTAGCGATAAAAAAAAGCGGTTTAATAGATGATAACGTAAAGAGAGTCTATTTTGCACAAAAGGAGTTTGAAAATATCAATGAGTGTATTGAGTTGGACGATTTTTACTCCTTGGCCAAAGTTGAGGATATCTGGACAAAGATTCCTAAGATTTGCGCACAAGGTTCTAAAACTTTAGATGAGGTTTTAAATGAGGTAAAACTTTCCGATTTTTATATAACTTTGAATAAGAAAAGAGAGTTTTTTGTTAACGAAAAGATTTTAAGAGCGGTAGCCGTTTCTTTTTTGCTTTTTTGTTTAGCGCAAGGTATTCGTCTCTATTCATACGAAAAAGAGATAAAAAGTTTGGAAAATAAAGAGTCGACTCTTTTAAAAAATGAGTCTTTGCCATCAACGTTGATACAGTTAAGAAGCATAGAAAAAAGATTGGATAAAAAGCTTAAAAAAAGTATGGTCCAAAAAAAGGTTATAAAGTATTTGTCTAAACTATCTTTAAAAGGCGTAAAACCTATAAAAATTTCGATCAAAAAAGATGAAGTGGCGCTAGAGTTTTCTAGTGATGATAAGAGTGTTGATTCTATTGTTGAAAAAATAAAAAAAGAGTATCCATTATTAAAGAGTAAAAAAGAGAAGAAAATCCATAAAATATGGTGGAGATATGAGTAGAAATTTTTTATTTAGCGTTTCTGTTATTCTTTTTTTATTTGCAATGTTTTTATGCTTTAAAAGCTTTAAATTTAAGGATGAGTTAAAAATGGCTCAAAAAAGATATTTTGAGGTAGAGAAAAAAGTTAAAAAGATTGTTTACCTTAAAAAAAGATTTGAAAATGAAAAATATCTAAATAGTTTTATAAAAAAACTTCAACGAATAAAAAAGGCAGATTTTATTAAAGATAAAGATGAGTACGTTGAGATCTATTTTTCAAACCTAGAGCCTAGGACGTTAGATAGACTTCTGCAAAAGACGGTAGACTCTTTTGTAATTATAAGAGAGTTGACAATAGACAACACTCAAAAGAAGTGCTCTGTAAAGATTGGGATTGCAAAATGAGAAAAGCATTGCTTTTTATATTATTTTTTTATCTATTTTTTGTGCTGACTTTTCCTAAAGAGCAGATATGGTTTGCGATGGAAAATTTGGCAAAAGAAAAAGGTCTCTTTTTCAACGGAGAAAAGATTAAAAAAGCGCCTATTGCTTTAAAAGTAGAAGATTGTGAAATATTAAATAACGGATTTGATATAGGAAAACTTAAAAACGCCACTTTTTTTATCTCTTTTTTTTACAATAGGGTAGATTTGAACGGTTTTGTTTTTAAAATAGATAAAACTATCTCCTTAAATAGCGCTAAGGCGGTTTACAGCGTGCTAAATCCATTAAAAGTAGTTTTAAAAGCAAAAATGTCAATTTGTGATATTGAGGGAGAAATAGATATTAAAAAAAGGTATGTCGTCTTATATCTAAACAATATAAAAGATTTTAATAAAGTAAAAAAGATTTTCAAAAACATCAAAAAAAATGAAAAAGGGTATCTTTTTGAAAAAAGATTTTAAAAAAGAGTTTTTTTTAATAATTTTATTCTCTTTTGTTGCGGCGTATCTTATCAATTCAGTAGTTATATATTTGCTGCCTAAGACTATTGTAGAGTATGTGGACTATTCTCCTAAGCAAGAGTTTTTTATCGTAAGACTTTCCGAAAAACTTTGCAATCAAAAACAAAAAGTCCAAAAAGACAGAAACGAGGATTTGCCGCAAGAAGATTTCAGTGAGATAAAAACTCTTAGATTAAAAGCCGTTTTTTTAGAAGAGGATAGCGGTTTTATAGTGGTGGAAGACAACAAAAAAGAGGTTTTTATATCTTTAAAAGATGTCTATAAAGGATTTAAGCTTGTAAAGATTCTGCCTCAAAGCGCAATATTTGAAAAGGGCTCAAAAAAATATATTTTAAAACTTCAAGAACTCAAAAACGGTGATATTTTTCTAAAAACTCCTAAATTTCGTAAGAAAAAAGATGGTGATTATAGGATATCAAAAAGTGAGTTGCGCAATTATAGAAAAAAATATGATAAGCTTTATAGAGAGATAGCCTTGATGCCGGTTAAAACAAAAAGTGGTTTTGGATATAAGATTACATATTTAAAAAAAGGTTCTGTTTTAGAAAAACTTGGACTTAAGAAGGGGGATGTGATATTGCAGATCAACTCTAGAAGTGTTGAAGATAGCGGTCTTTTTAACGACTTGTTAGAAAACTTTGAAAATCTAGAGTATATATTTATAACACTGCTTAGAGATCATCAAGAGAAGGAACTGTATTATGAAATATATTAAGATTTTGATACTGATTTTGTTTGTAAATCTCTCTTTTGCGGCTAAAAGCGAGCAGGAGATTGTGCTCAATTTTCAAAATCTAAGTATCAATAATTTTATAAAAATGGTGGCTAAAATAACCGGAAAAAATATACTCTCTCCCGAGTCTATAAGAGGAGATGTAAATTTTATATCTGTTAAGCCTATAAAAAAAGATGAGGTATTTGATCTTTTGTTAAATGTACTTAAAAATAAAGGCTATACTATTGTTGAGAGTCCAAAAGGATATCTGTTGGTAGTAAAAAGTAAAGATGCCATAAGAGAAGCTCCTCCCTTTTTTGGCAAAACAGACCTAGAGCAGATACAAACCGATATCATTGGCGTCAAATACGTAAGCGCGACAAAGATTTTCCCATCTATTACACCAATGCTTAGCCGTAACGGAAAAGCTTCGTTGGTAAAAGATATAAACACTATCATAGTAACAGATTTTCCAAAAAATTTGGTTTTGATAAAAAAGATAGTCTCTTTTTTAGATAAAAACGTAAAAAAAGAGGTTGTTTTTATACCTTTAAACTATGCGAATGTCTCTAGTATCTATTCAAAACTTGTAAAAATCGCCTCTACTTTATATCCAGTGAATACAAAATCTAAACAACTAGATATTATCTCCAATGAAGCAACCAACACCATTATCATTATAGGGGATGTTACGGAAGTAAAAGCTTTAAGGGAGTATGTAAAGGAGCTTGATAAAAAAGATGATATTGTAAAACCTAAAGTCCATATAGTTAAGCTTAAAAACTCAGATTGCGAGGAGATACAGAAAGTTTTAAATGATTTGGTTTCTAAAAAAAAGTACGACAAAAAGGAGACGAAACCCTCAATCACAATAGACAAACCTACAAATACATTAATAATTTTATCAAGTCAAAAAGAGTTTGAAGAGCTTAAAAAAGTTATTGACGTATTAGATATCGATAGGCAGCAAGTTTATGTAAAAGCAAAAATTGTGGAGATTAGCGGTAAAAAAGCTTCGCAAATAGGAGCTAAATACGGAATATTTGGAGGAGTGGCTAATAGTTCAGGACTTTATAGCTTCAGCGCCAATCTTGGAGGACCTGCTATACCTTTTGATCTAAACGAGTTGGGTATTGAAAAACCAACATTGACACAAGGTCTTGCTTTAGGGGCGACTCTTTCTCTTCTTGAAACCAATGGGGCCGCAAAAAAGCTCTCGGAGCCATCGTTACTTTGCGTAAATAATACCGAATCTACCATATATGTAGGACAAACCGAATCTGTAATAACCCAAGGAACTGTTGGAGCGAATACGACGGACTACACAAAAAACGTATATACTCGACAAGATATAGGTTTGACACTTAAAATTAAACCTAGAATCTCTTCTGATAATAAAGTCTCTTTAGATATTAAAACAGTTATCGAAGATATCTTGCCTGGAAGTCAGATAGGTCTTCCTATTACCTCAAAAAGAGAGATGGACACAACCACAATAGTTAAAAACGGTCAATCTATAATTATAGGGGGATTAGTTAAAGACAATCTAGACATAACAACTTCAAAAGTTCCGCTTTTAGGCGATATTCCGATTTTAGGAAATATTTTTAAATATGAGGAGAGATCTAACGATAAGACCACTTTAGTCATTCTACTAACTCCTTATATCGTTAAAAAATCGGAAGACCTTAACAAACTAAGAGTTCTACTTGGAAAACTCGATGCTTTAGAGAAAAGATTTGCCAAAGAGTTTATAAAGGCTAAAAAAAATGAATCTAATAGATAGATTGCCTAGATTTAAGGAGCTTGATCTTTATCCGGAAATTCTTGATGACGTAGATATAGAATTGGCTATCAAAAACAGACTTCTTTTTACAAATATAGATGGAAAGGTTTATGCCGTTATTGATCCCGAATCGATAACGGATTCTCTCAACTATTATTCAAAACTTACGGTTAAGATACCTATAGCGGTTTTGGATAAAGACTCGTTTGAGAGGCTTTATCATAGATTTTTGGAGCTTAAAAGCGACAAAGTTTTTAGTTCCGAACTAAATGAGAGCGATAGCGAAGAGTTTATAGAAGAAGAGCTGGAATTTTCCGATTTTTTAAAAATTTCCGAAGATATATTAACTAGTGAAGAGTCCGCCCCTGTTATAAAGTTTGTGAATGCGCTTTTTTATCAGGCCGTAAAAAAGAGAGCAAGCGATATTCATGTGGAGAGCCATGAAGATAGAGGAGTTGTTAGATTTAGAATAGACGGTATTTTACTAAAACACTCTGAGCTTGATAAACGTATAGTCTCTTTGGTTATAAGTCGTATAAAAGTCATTTCAAATTTGGATATATCTGAAAAAAGAATTCCTCAAGATGGAAGAACGCAGGTTAAAATCGCTGGAAAAACTTTAGATGTCAGGGTTTCGATTTTGCCTACTTATCATGGAGAGAGAGCGGTTATGAGGATTTTGATGGAGTCTGAAGAGATTCCATCATTAGAAGAGCTGGGATTTGAGGAAGAACTCACTACAAAATTTAAAGAACTGCTTTCTCATACATATGGAATGATACTTGTAACTGGCCCTACGGGAAGCGGAAAATCTACCACACTGCATGCTTTTTTACAAAATGTTGCAACCGAGGAGAAGAATATAATAACCATTGAAGACCCGGTAGAGTATAAAAGTGAAAATATAAATCAGATTCAGGTAAATCCAAAAGTAGGACTCACCTTTGCGTCGGGACTAAGATCTATCTTAAGACAAGACCCTGATGTGATACTAGTAGGGGAGATAAGAGATAAAGAGACGGCTCAGATAGCAGTTCAAGCGGCACTTACCGGTCATCTACTACTTTCAACTCTCCATACCAATAATGCCGCTTCTGCAATTACTAGGCTTTTGGATATGGGCGTTGAGCAATTTTTAATAACATCTTCTTTGCTTGGGGTTCTTTCTCAAAGACTTGTTAGGAAACTTTGCTCACATTGCAAAGAGGTGGATGAGAGTGATTTGAAAGAAAGATTTTCAATTCCTAAAGAGAGCGTTATATACAAAGCAAAAGGGTGTGCGAAATGCAACTATACCGGTTACATAGGTAGAAGCGCGGTGGGCGAACTCTTTTTGCTTGATGATGAGACGAAAAAACTTATCAAAAATGGAGCTAACGAAAACAAGTTGAGAGAGTATATGAAAAAAAGAGGCTATAAGACTTTGCCTGAGTATCTAAAAGAGAAAGTTATAAACCAGGAGACCTCTTTGGCGGAAGCCATAAGAGTAGGATTGGCTGAAGAGATAAAAGATGCGATATAAGTATACTGGATTTTCAAAAAAAAACGGAAAAGTTTCAGGCTATATTGAAGCCTCAACGTTAGAAGAGGCTAAAAGAAAGTTAAAAGAGGCTTCTATTGTTTATGAAGAGTTAAAAGAGATAAAGCCGTTTTTGCCATCTTTTAATTTTAAGAAAGAAATACCTAAAAACATACTTATAGATTTTTCTAAAACTTTGTCAATCTATCTAAAATCCGGCATATCAATCGCACAAGCGATAAAACTTGTAAAAAATCAATTTAATGACGGCAAAACTTTAGATTTTATTTTTCAACTTCAAAAAAGTATTGATGAAGGAAAAAGTTTTTATCAAGCTCTTGATAAACAAAAGGTTTATGATATACCGAAATTTTATAAAGAGTCGGTTAAAATCGCGGAAGAGACCGGGACTTTGCAGGAAGTTATTTCAGAGATGGCCGATTTTTTAAAAAATCTAAAATCTATAGAGGATAAAACAAAAAGAGCATTGGTATATCCTTTTTTTATCATAATTGTAGCTATCTTTATGGTATCTTTTATGTTGAGTTTTGTTATCCCTAAAATTTCGGCAATCTTTTTACAGTTACACCAAGAGCTTCCAAAAATTACAAAAATAGTTATTGCAGCAGGAGAATTTTTAACTCAAAACTGGATTATTTTAGCGTTGCTTCTTATTTTATCGATTTTCTCTTTTTCTTTTTTGGTGAAAAAAGTTTATGGATTTAGATATCTGCTGCATCTTTTCATTTTAAAGTTGCCGATCATTAAAGATATATCGATAGCTTCAAATTTGGGAAAGTTTTCATATCTAATGTCAGTTTTGACGAATTCGGGAGTTAATTTTGTTCATTCTGCAAAACTCTCTTCTGAAACATTGCAAAACGAAGTGATAAAAAGAGCTTTTTTGGATGCTTCTAAGGAGTTGGTGGAAGGAAAAAGGTTTTCAAACGCTTTGGTAAAAAATGGGTTTGTTTTTGATAAATCTTTTGTTCAGTCGATAGCTCTTGCGGAAGAAACAAGTGAAGTTGCGGAGATATTTAAAAACTTATCTGAACTTTTTAAAGAAAAAAACAGTGCGAAAATAGAGCTTTTTTTGTCTTTGCTTGAGCCTATTCTTTTATTGGTAGTGGGGATTATTATTGGCTTTATAGTAACCGCTATGTTATTGCCTATTTTTAGTATGAATTTAGCGGTAGGGTAAAATCGATAATTTTTGATTTATAGTCTCTTAAAAAAAATTTATTATAATTGATTATTATTTTTACTAAAAGGATGCACATGCCTAAATCGATCCGAGCCAAATTTATAGTTATGTTGCTATCTACGCTTTTAACAATTTTTATTTTGCTTTCGCTTCATCTTTTTACTAGTTTTAACCAGATTATCGATAAAAGCGCGAAAGAGAATCTTAAAACATTAAGCGACTCTATATTTGTGGCAATTAGAACTAGTATGAATTTTGGAAGTAGCGAAGAAGTGCAAAAAACATTAAATAGTATTAAAAAAATCGAGGGGATAAAAGATATTGATATCGCAAAATCAAAACAGGTAATACAGCTTTTTGGTTTAAATGAAAATTTTGAAGATTATAATAATGAAATAAAACAGGTTTTTAAAACAAAGAAAATCAAATATATTGAGAGTAAAACTAAAGACAATATAAAACTTTTAAAACCTATTTATGCTACTGAAGATTGTTTAAGCTGTCATACAAACGCAAAGGTGGGAGATGTTTTAGGCGTGATAGATTTAGACATATCTTTGGAGAGTATAACTAAACAGATTAACTCATTAAAATTCTATCTTTTTAGCGGCATATTAGTCTCCATAATAATTTTAATAGCTCTTTTTACTCATTTTTTTAATAAAAACGTTTTTAAACCTATAAATGTGTTAACTACAAGAGCTAAAGATATAGCTAGCGGAGAGGGTGATTTGACAAAAAGATTAAAATTTGTAAAAAAAGATGAGATAGCCGAGGCTGTTAATTGGATCGACGCTTTTATAGAAAAAATTCAGAATGTTATTTCAAATGCTAAAAAAGCAAGTAAAAAAAATCTTGAAATCGCAAATCAGTTAAGCGAAGAGTCTGAAAAAGTCACAAAACGCTTACATGAAGGAATTGAGCTTGTGGAAGAGAGCGTATCGATAGGTAAAAACGTTCATGTAGCGCTTGAAAATAGTCTTTTAACTATCAAAAAGTCGCAAGAAAATGTTTTAAACGCTAAAGATAAGATCAATATAATCCAAAACGAGATATCCAAACTTACAACAAAAATTGAGAAACAATCAAATGATGGCGTAAAACTCGCTCAAAGATTAAATAATCTTTCAAAAAGTGCTGATTCCGTAAAAGAGGTTTTAATTGTTATTGCTGAAATAGCTAACAAAACTAATCTTTTAGCATTAAACGCAGCTATAGAAGCGGCAAGAAGCGGAGAACATGGAAAAGGTTTTGCGGTGGTGGCCGAAGAGGTGAGAAGACTTGCGGAACAGTCTCAAGCTAGTCTTCAAGATATTGATGAGACTATTAACGAAATAATAGATGAGATAATAAAAAGCGCCAAAAATATGGATCAAAATGCAAAAGAGCTACAAGAATTGATGGTTTCTGCTAAAGAGAGCGAGAAAAATATGATAGAGACTGCAGATTTTATGGATAACGTCAATAAAGTTAGCATAGATTCTTTAAATATATCGCAATCTTTAGCTAAAGAGGTAGAAAAAATACTTAATGAGATAGAGAGAATAAAAGAAGTTTCGCAAGAAAATATAGATAGCGTATCGCAGATGAAAGGATTGATTGAAGAAATAAATAAAATAGCCATTAATTTAAATAAAATACTAGAGAGGTTTAAAACATAATTCCACAATTTTTCCTCAATTTTCTTATATCATCTCCTAAAATCATAGGAGGTGAGCTATGAAAAAGATTTTTCTATCAGTAATACTTCTTCTTTTAGGTTCAAATATTTTTGCAGCCTCTTTTAGTTATGTAGAGTATGTTGAGGTAATAAGAAGCGAGCCTATTTACAGGACGATTACTAAAAGAATACCCTATCAAGAGTGTTGGTATGAAGAAGTGCCTGTAGAACACAGTTATAATGGAGGCATAGACGATAATGTTGGAGCGCTTATAGGAGGAGTAGCGGGAGGAATTATCGGCCATCAGATAGGCGAAGGAGGAGGAAAGACCGCGGCCACTGTAGGTGGAGCCATTATCGGAACGTTGGTTGGAAAAAATCTATCTAAAAAGAGCGACGCTTATATAGAAAGAGGCTACAAAAAAGTTAAAAGATGTAGAACTAGATATGAGGAGCGTCAGGAGCGTATTCAAAGAGGATATAGAAACTACGCATTTTATAACGGAAAAAAGATTGTGAAATTTAGCAAAAGACCTCTTAAAAGATTAAAAATAAACGTGACCGTCTCTTATTGAATACACTATATTTTGCTTCCCTAAGCCTTACGGCTTGCCTTTAAAATATTTTAACCGAAAATCTCGCATTGCTTTACAATGGAGATTTTCTTCAAGGTAAATTAGCTTTTCGTATGTTCGTTACTAAACTCTGATGAGTTTAGAACTCACATATACTCAAAGCTTTCGCAAAGGCACGGAAGCAAAGCAGTTTGCTTCCCTAAGCCTTACGGCTTGCCTTTGCTCATTTAAGCGTTTTCTTCATTAATCTATTATAATATTAATTAATCATTTTTAAAAATCAAGGAAGATAATGAAAAAGATATCTATAAAAGAGGCTGCGCAAATTTTAGGTATCTCTGAACAGGCTGTTAGAAAAAGAATCAGCAGAGGAACTTTAGATTCTGTAAAAGAAAATGGTCATATATATGTTATTTTAGAGGAGGATTCCGCTCAAAAGATGGCAAAAGATGATTATGAGCAATTTTTCAGTCTCTTTTTAGAAGAGATTGAAAAAAAAGAGACGGAGATAAAAGAGTTAAAAGAGATTATTAAGCAAAAAGAGGAGAAGATAGATTTACTGCAAAATGAGGTAAAGGAAGCTTTAAAAGAGAATGCCAAATTATCGCAAGGCGTCCATATAGAAGCAAGAAAACTTATAGAGACTTTTTTGCCTATGCTTGAAGATTTAAGACATGAACCTGTGAAAAAGAGAAACAAAAAGAAGAAAAAGTGATAACTTATAGGGTTTTTAAAAAAAAGTTTGGATAAAAAGATAAAAAGTGGTATAATGTTTTTCTCTTTCGATTTAAAAGTCTTCTTCGGCTTTTCTATCTTAAGAGACGCATTTTATTTCAAAGGGACAACGCAATGAAGCAAATTTATGTAGGTAATCTACCTTACAGATCGGGTGAAGAAGAAGTTAGAGAGCTATTCTCTCAGTACGGTGAAGTAAATTCGGTAAAATTGATAACTGATAGAGAGACTGGAAGACCGAGAGGTTTCGGTTTTGTTGAGATGGAAGATGACGGCGCTCTAAAAGCTATTGACGCGCTTGACGGAAAAGAGTTTGAAGGAAGAACTTTAAGAGTGAACGAAGCTAGACCAAGAGAGGCTAGACCTAGAAGAGAATTTAACTAACAAATAACAGAAGCGCTTTCGCGCTTCTGCTACTTTTACTTCTAATTTAAAATCTACATTTTATTTACAAGCCAGCCTAAAGGCCGACCTGTTTAATCATCATCGTCTTCGTCTTCGCCGTAAGGTCCGTTATGACAATCGTAACAGCTTATTTTATGTCCAGCGGCAAATGTTTTGGTTTGTCCATCTTCTATATAAAATGTTCTAGAGCTAAAAGTTTTTGAAAGCTCGCTTCCCCTATAATCGCTTCCGTGGCACGAGCTACAGCTTGAAAGATTGTTTTTAGCCGCATCTTCATGATTTTCTATCCAACTTTGTCCTACGGTATGAAGTCCATGAGGACCGCCGTTGACGGTATCTGGCACTGTCAAGTGACATGCCGTACATTCGGCTATTGTTCCTGTATGTCCTTGTGCGGCAATACTTTGTATATTATCTTCCAATCTGATGGAAGGGTAAATCGCATGTGTTGAGCCGTGACAAGCCGAACATTGTAGTCCGCCATGTCCTTTACTAAATCTATATAGACTCTTTCCTTGAACAGGCGTATCCGGATTTGTCGCAAAACGTTTATCTATCGCTGTTCTAAGAGTTCCTGTTAACATATCAGTTACTGCTTCTGTATAGCGTTTTCCATCTTGATGACAACTTTGACAGTCAGGTTCATCTAACCATCCTTCTCTATTGCTGCTGCCAACAGCGCTCATAACACCGTGACAACTTTGGCACTCAATTAGATTTGTTCCATCAGGATTTTTTGCTTTACCCATAGCTCCTCTTAGACACTGCGTAGTTGAGCCCGGGTGACAAGTGTAACAAGCATTTCTATTAAGAGAATCGTTAAGAGATAAGTTGGTTTCTGGATCAATAACATTTGAGTGTTTTGCGTGAATAGCCTGTGTTAGCGGCGATATGTTGTCTACTCCGGTGCCAGGTAGCGCGTTGCTTTTATGGCAAGAGGCACATAAAACCGGCGTTCCCTCTTTGGCTGTCTCTTCCAAACCGTTAACATTATAATTCCAACCTTTTGCCGATAGTGATGCGTTGTGTTCCAATACGGCATTTGGAAATTTTTCATCGTGAAGTCTAAGAATATTGTATTTATAATCTTTTTCAGGATCAGATAATTCTACCCATCCGTTTGTCGGTTTAGCGGCGTCATAACCGGATGTAGAGCTATGGCATTTTTTACAATCCATTTCGTCGCTAACAGGTAAGACCGTAGTTGTTTCGGCAAGAACGTTTCCGGCTAAATCTTTTGCGACAACTTTTACCAATGGATAATGGTTTATAGAACCGTCGTCGTTTTTAGGAGCCGTCGGAATTCCTTCAGCGATCCACCATTTATACGTGCTGTTAAAATCCATATTGGCAGGCGACAAACTTTGAACAGGTTTACCTTTTAAACCTATATCTGGTTGTAGATTGAGACCGAAAAGTTTTGTGACATAATCCCAGAAGTTTGTTTTATCGCTGCTTGTAGTGTTATATTTTCCATCAAAAGATGGCGCGGCTTCATAAGTTACTATAACTCCTGAAGTTACCAACTCAGCGGTTTTATCGCCTTTTTTGATAAGTTGAGCTACCAACGTATTATAAGGAGGCAAGATAGAAAAAACAGAATAATCGTTACCATCCATACAGTGCATTCCAAGATCGTTCCACGCTAAAAGTTGGTACTCCGACGATGATGTGGCAGTAGGTGTTGTATATTCTTCTTCATCATACTCTTCTTTATACTCTTCAACTTCTTTTTCTAACTCATCTTTTTCTATCTCTATTTCTATCAATGATTCTTCGTAGTGAGAGAGAGCTTCATCTTCCGTGGCGATAGTCTCTTTTTCAAGATAAGTTTTGATAATAGTCTCATTTATATCGTTCTCTTCGTCAAATCTTAACGGCAGTTTTTGATTAAGAAGTTGTTTTAATTCGTCTGGGATTGTTATTCCGTTTGTAGGGTCCTCGTCAATATCCGCAGACATTAAAAACTGAACCATTCTAATCACTCTTGTGTCATTGGCGTCCACAGGCTGTTTAAGCTTATATTCATATATTTTTTGCGGGGTTACTATAAAATCGTTTGGATCCGGTTGAACTTCGCCTAATATTACGTTTCCTATTTTAAAAGTAATTATTTCTCCATCTTTAAAATAGAATCTTCCCAAAGAGTCTGTCTCGCCGGATGTGCCTAAATTACCAATATACTCCAGACCTGAAACTTTGCTGTCGATAAATACCCCGGCATTTGCCGTTGTGGTAGTAGTCGCAGTTGAAGTTGTTGTGCTATCGCCTCCGCCTCCTCCTCCGCAACCGGAAAATAAGAGAGCTATGCTCAAGCCTAAGGAGTATAGAAAAACTTTATACATGCCTTTCTCCTTTAATAATTAATTTCAAAAAATAATAATAAACTATGATTATGAAAATTTGATGAAAAAAAGGAGATTTTTTGTGTATATATTAATTGTCGACGACAATAAAGAGCTTTTGTATTCCTTGGAAAAGATTTTAAGAAATGAGAAATATAGTGTAGATAGCGTATCGAATATTGAAGATGCTTATCGAAAAATAGATAGTAAAAATTATAATCTAATAATCTTGGATTGGATTTTAGAAGACGGAAGCGGCGTAGAGTTTTTAAAAAAGATAAGAGAATATGGATATACCACGCCCGTTATGATGTTGTCTTCAAAGAACGAGGCGTTGGATAAAGCTAAAGCTTTAAATTGCGGTGCAGACGACTATCTTGAAAAACCCTTTTCCAATATAGAGCTATTAGCTAGGATTAAGGCTGTATTGAGAAGAGAGTATAGCCAAAAAAATCCTATAATATCTATAAAAGGAGTAAAACTAGATACCCTAAAAAGAGAGGTGGAAGTAGATGGCAAAAAAATTAATCTCTCTTTGAAAGAGTTTGAGTTGTTGGAGTTATTAATGCTCAATGCGGATATGGTTTTGACAAAGTTTCAGATTTTAGAGCATATAAGTAAAGATTTTGACGCTTTAAAAGGGAGCAATATCGTGGAAGCTCATATCAAAAATTTAAGAAAAAAGATTAAAAAAGATATTATAGAGACGGTAAGAGGAGTTGGGTATATAATCAAAAAGAGTTAAAAACAAAAATAGTAGTCGTCCCTTTACCGACTCCTTCACTATGAACAATGATATCTCCTTTAAGTAAGGCGGCGAATTTTTTGCTGATAGCTAGTCCAAGTCCCGTGCCGCTTTTGTAAATTTTGCCTTGGTAAAATTCGTCAAAAATGTATTTTATATCCTCTTTGTCTATTCCTATGCCGCAATCTTTGATATATATTTTATAATCATTCTTCTCTTTTTTTAAGCTCAAGTGAATATCGCCCTTTGGAGTAAATTTTATAGCGTTTGAGATTAGATTTATGATTACTATTTTAAATAATTTAGGGTCGGTATTTATTTTTAGTTCTCCCTTTATATCGTTTATGATTTTGACGCCCTTTGATTCGGCTAAGGGGTTTAAAATATCTAATACCTCCTTAATAGTTTGCGGGATGTCTATTTTAGAGATATTCATATCGATTTTTCCCGAATCCGCTTTTGCTATAGTTAAAATATCGTTTATTATCTGAAGTAGATGATTTGCGGAATGTTCTATTTTTGAGACAGATTCTAAATCGTTTTGATCAAGTTTAGAAGATGTAAGCAGATATTGGGAAAGACTCAAAATAGAGCCTATAGGAGTTTTGAGTTCATGAGACATAGCGGAAAGAAAAGAGGATTTTGCTCTTAAAGTCTCTTTTAACTCTTCCATTAAAGATATTCTTTCGATTTGCAAAGAGATCATTTGGGCAATGGAGTTATAAAATCTTTTAAGATTTGTTATCTGATTTGCAGGGTTATGAATAACTATTGTTCCAAGATTTTCTGAACGATTTTCTTTAAAATTTTTAACGTCAATATTAAGCATAAAAGCGTTTTTAAATTCACTTTTGTCGGTTGTAAAAAATATGTCTTGAGTGTTCATTAATCTTTTTAATTCTCTTATGGCGACCGTTATAGTGTCGTATTTAGATTCGGTTTTTGTTATAGTGTTGAAGAACTCTATCAAGTCTATCAAGCTCTCTTCATATTTTTTGCTTTGCGCCTTTATAGAGTCTAGAGACTCTTTTGTCTTTTTTATCAGTATATTGAAGATTTTGGTGAGATTTCCTATTTCGTCTTGTCTATTGGAGTAAATTTCTTTATTGTAATCGCCTGTTTTGATGATGTAATGGGCAGTTTCATATAAGGATTTTATAGGAAGTACCAGATTTTTAGATATAAAAAATATGAAGATGGAGGTCAAAAGTATCATGATAAGGAAAACAATATTTAAAAGGGTTTGTACATGATAGACGGTTTCTAAAGCGATTTTTTTATCAACTGCATAATGAAGGATAAGGTTTTGCAAAGGCGCAAAAAACCTTTTTTTTACCTCAAGAGTTTCTCCGGATATCTCCGGTTTTTTGAAATCGACAATATCGGAAGTTATCCAAGAGTATATTCCTTCGTTATTTTTTAGATGTTTTTCAAGATTTTTTAAAGGGTAGAGTAAAATAAGTTTGCCAATATGTCGATTACTATCAAAGGAAGCTGTAACGGGAATTGTGATTATAAAAAAATTTTGTATTATCTCTTCTTCTTTTTTGAGTTTTGAAAAGCTAAGTTTAATGTTTTCTTGCGAGGATGCTACTATTTTGCCATTATTGTCTATAACGGCGAAAATAATATTTTCGCCAAGGTCTTGCGCCTTTTTCTTTAAAAGATTGCTTACTCTTTTGTCTATATCTTTTGCGATTATATCGTCCATAATTTCAAGTTTTGATAAAAAAGCGGCCTCTTTTTTTAAAAAGATTAGGTGATTTTTTAGTTCAAAGAGTGTCTGTTCGGCTTTGTTTTCTAATTTTTTCATCTCTTTATCTATCAAAATTTCGTTTTCATATTTCATGATATAAAAAAAAGTAATACCGTATCCAATAAAAATAATAATCAAAAATGTTAAAAAAATTTTTGTTTGAATGGAGATACTATTTTTTAGATTTAGATTTACCATTTTGTACCTCATACAATATTTTGAGTTTATACTTTATTGCCGTGCCTTTTTCTAGATATCCTATAGCGTTGTCAATGCTTTTTAAAAAAGATGCGACTGCGTCTTGGGACTTTAAAACTTTTGGAGGTCTGTGCCCCATATAGTGGGTTTTTAACCAGTATCTTTCAATCTCAAACCTTTTCATTTTTAAAACGCTGTTTTCAAACTTTTTTCTTAAGAAGTGGTTATATGGAAGGTTAATAGGCAATATCTTTTTTCCTCCTAAAAATCTTATCTTATCCAAGTAGATTTTTTGTACTGTTTTTAGATTTAAAGAGTCTACTGGAAAATTCCTATTTGCGGCTATAACAAGAGAATCGGCATACATATATAAAAATGAGGCAGATAGTATAAAAAATAGCTTTACAAACCACTTCATCTGTTTTGCCTTAGAACATAAAAGAGAATGAAAAAAGCCATTTGTCGTTATTTTGCATAGAGTATCTGTTATACTCACCTTTTATAGCCACATTGGGATATGGTCTATAAGTAAGACCTAGTGTTAATATATTCTCTTCGAACTTTTTATCAACTGTAAAAATATCATCTTTATAAGTTCTAAATTTTTCAAATCTAGCGATTAAGTAATAATGCTCATTTAGATTTTGAACGTGTTGCAAATAAATATCATAAAAAATTGTGCTATATAAATCTATTTTGTTTAGAGACGACTCTATCGTAAATGTATAGTTTGGCTCTATTTTTCTAAAAGCGAATACGGTGTAAATAGACTCTTTATTGTCTCTTTGTTTAAAATAGCCTCCGCTTATCTTAAAAATACCGCTTGTTTTTTCAAGCTCTAGCGTAATGCCGTAATGTTTTTTAATTTTAAAGTTGTTGTAACTACTATCTATATCTTCGTTATTTTGCAATGTTATATATAAAAAATCGAAATTTTCGTTAAGAGCGTATCTATAGCATATTCCCGAGGTGAGTTTTGGAAAACTTTTTTCTACGATATATGGGCTAGAAGTTGTATCTCTTAAAACATTTATTGGTATTATATTCCAAAATCCGACGGGAGAGTTAAATTTTCCTATTGTGACGGTTTTATAATCGTCTATATAGTAAGTTAGATATATTCGCTCTATACTAAAATTTAAATTGCTCTCTTCAGTTTTTATAGGTAGATTTTGTTTTATATATAGGTTTTTTGCTTCAAATTCTGAAACAAAATCCCATCTATCATTTTCACCGTATAACAAAAAAGCAAGATCGTCAACTAAAAAGGCCTCTTTTTCATCGCTTTTTTCATATTCTGTAGATAAATATCCTCCTGTATAGAAATTATCGCCTATTTTATACCCTTCGCTAAAGTCATCGCTTATAGATTTTAATGGTAAAAAAAGCGACAATAATAAAAAAAGAAGATTTGATACGAGTTTTGTGCAAAATCTCATTAATATGGCCTTAAAAACTCTTTTTGGAGAAATAATATCATAAAATATTATATTTTTATATAAACTCGACTCCCCACTTTAAAGTGTCAATTCCATATTTTTTTCTTGCTTTGTTAGTTTGAAAGGATAGCTTTTTTGCCTTTTTATCGTCTTCATAGGTAAAGATATCGAAGATTTTTTTTTCGTAAAATTTTCCGCAAATCATACTTAAACGAATAATTTTCGAATATCTATAGATATCTGCTTTCAAAAATAGTTTTAGCATAATGTCTTTTAAGAGCTTTTCGCTAAAAGGTCTGTTTAAAAGTTCATAAGCCCTTGATCTGCCTTTGAAGTCGTAAACTATCTTAAAAGAGAAGTATCTTGGATTAAGATTTAGTTTCATCACGGAAAAAGCCAAATATCTGCTCATAATTACTACTCTTCTTTTAATCTCCTCTCTATCTTCTATAGGGTCTATAGTTCTAGATATACCTATAGATTTTTTGGGATGGGAGATTAAGATAGGCTCGTTGTCTATTCCCAAAACTCTTTTATAAAGGGTAATTCCGGGTTTTTTCCAGCTATAAAAAAGCTCTTTGGCCTTTTTTATATCTCCTAGCTTTTTTATCTTCACTCTATGAAGCCTTTTTGCATATCCTCTTCCTATACCTGGAAAATCCTCAATGGGTATATCTTTGATAAAATCATCTATCTCCTCATCTTTTACTATTTTGATACCGTTTGGTTTTGCAAAAGATGTGGCAAGTTTTGCGGTCCACTTGCTTCTAGCAGCCCCTATAGAGATAGGTAGAGAAAACTTCTCTTTTATCTCTTCTTTTAAATATATTAGAAACTCTTTGATCTCATCTTCTTTTATCCACCCCTTTATATCCCCAAAAAACTCATCTATACTAAACTGTTCTACCAGGGGGATTTTGGTTTGCAAAAACTCTTTTAATTTATGGGAAAGAGAGTGGTAGTAAAGATGATTAGGCGGAACCACCACAAGTTTTGGATAGATACTTAAAGCCTCTCTTATGGTCATTCCAGTTTTTATGCCGTATTTTCTTGCTTCATAGCTAGCGGTTATGATAATGCCTCTTATCTTTTCTCCCTCTATAAAATACTCTTTGAAAGTGGAATCTGAATTGTAGAAGATGTTTGGAACAAACGCTCCGCTATTTTTTTGGACTATATCTATTTTGCTTTTTTGTTTTTTGTCAAATATGAAAGGGTCTCCTCTTCCTCCAACCGCTGCCGGAATATCTCTTAATGATGGATTTTTAATCCTTTCCGCGGAGATAAAAAAGGAGTCTAAATCCATATGTATCTTCATAGTCAACCCCTTTTTATATTTAGTTAACAAAATATTAATACAACTAAAAGCATATTTTTAAATAATTAAATATTTGTTAATTAAAAGAGTGCTAAAATTGTGATAATGTTAAAAAAAGGGTTTTGATGCTATCTTTTATCGAGGTTATGGAGAGGGTTAAAGATATTTTATCGCGCGAACTTGGAGAAAAAAGAGTTTATGATAAAGATGTGGCTGCCGCTCTTGAGATATCTAAAGAGCACTTTTCTATGATGAAAAAAAGAGGAAGGCTCCCTTTGGAGGAACTTATAACCTTTTGCGCTAAAAGAAATATAAGTATAAATTGGCTTTTATTTGATCAAAGTCCCGAATCTTTGTGCGAGCCTACCCAGAAATTCGCATATATAAAATATTTTAAAGATATAAACGCAAGCGCTGGCGGCGGCGCTATCAATTATGAAGAGGAGACTCAAAAACTATATCTTGATAAGGAGTTAGAAGAGTTTTTAGGAAAAGAGAATATTAAAAATATAGAGGCTCTAAATCTTATAGGAGACTCTATGGAGCCACTTTTAAAAGATGGAAGCATAGTTTTTATAGATAAAAGTAAAAGAGATATCAAAAAAGGGGGTGTTTTCGTTTTGGCGACAAACGCCGGAGTTTTTATAAAGAGAGTGATTTTAAAAACTGACGGTAGTATTGAATTGATATCCGAAAATAGTCTCTATCCGAAAGAGACTCTGGCTTTTGATGAGGTTAAAATAATCGGCAAGGTTATAGGGAGTCTAGAAAAGATATAAGAAGATATTAAGAGTTTATAAATGAGCAAAACAAAAAGAGTTATAGTTTATGGAGATATTCACGGATGTTTAGAGGAGTTTTTGACTCTTAGGAAACAGATAGATATAAAAAAAGGTGATGTAGAAATAAGTGTGGGCGATTTTATAGCAAAAGGTCCTTATTCGCTTGATACGCTAAGATTTTTGGAAAAGAGTAAAATTTTATGTGTGCGAGGAAACCATGAAGATAAGATTATCAGATATAAACTCCATTATGATGAGGAGAAACGAAGCGGGAAGAAAAATCCTATGAAACTAGAAGAAGAGGAAAAGAGGTTTTTTTTCTCTTTGAAAGAGGAGGATTTTAGATTTTTAAGCTCCACAAAATTTTATTTAAAAATAGGCTCATTAACGGTTGTTCATGCCGGTATTACCAATAAAATCTTTTTAAGTAGAGCAACAAAAAAAGCTAACGCTCAGGTTATGAGAGTGAGATTTGTAGATGAAAAGGGAGACTTTGTCGCTTTAGACGAGACAGATAAAAAAGGGTGTTGTTACTGGAGCAAGGTTTATGATAACCACGAAGGATTCATAGTATATGGACATCAGCCATTTTTAAAACCAAAAATAGATAGATTTAGCATAGGGATAGATACCGGCGCTGTTTACGGTAATTTTTTGTGCGCTGTGGTTTTTGATATGGATGAGGACGTAAATATATCTTCATATAGATTCTATTTTCAAAAATCCAAAAAAGCTTACGTAAAAAGAAAAAAGTCTTGGCCGTTATGAAGTTTTTAGCCGATGTTCATCTAGGCGGTATGACAAAATATTTAAGAGCTTTGGGTTTTGATACTCTCTATTTTGACAAGATAGAAGATAATAAAATTATTGAAATTGCAAAAAGTGACGATAGAATCGTATTGACAAAAGATAGAGCGCTTTGTGAAAGATTGAAAGGTAGATGTTATCTTGTAAAATCTAAAAAAACTATAGAGCAGATAAAAGAGATAGCAAAAAAATTTAAACTGAAAAATGACGCAAGCCCTTTTACAAGATGTTTAAAAGATAATACTCTATTAGAGCATGTGGATAAAAGTGAGGTTTTAGACAGACTTCCTCTTAAAGTAAAAAAGTTTTATACAAGTTTCAAAATATGTCCGGTATGCAAACGTATCTATTGGTTAGGAAGTCATTATGAGAGAATGAAAAAAGTGTTGGACTCTATAGTTGTTTGAGATAGATATTTTTATATATCTGCTCTAGATCGAAACTTTTAAGTTCTTCTTCTATGCCGATCAAAAAAGGAATGAGTTCGAAAAAGATATAGCCTAGATGAAGCATAGGCAAAAAAATGATAAGCAGATATTTAAATGTTTTGGGTTTGTGGCGCTTTTTTATCCAATCAATGGCGCTTTTTGTTTCGTTTAGTGCAAGTATAGATTCAAAACTGATTATAAATCCCCACACTATATATGTTAAAATTGCGCCAAATATAAAAAGGTAGTAGATATACTCTATCATTTTCAATCCTTTTTTTTATTGTAACATTTTTTCTTGAAAGGAATAGATGCGCTACTTTTTTTTAATTTTTTTTCTTACGTTTTTCGGATGCTCTTTAAAAAAACCGGTCGAATACTCTACATATCTTATAACGATTAAAAGTAAAAATATGAGATTTAGCGATATAGGCTATATCAAAAGATATGATAATGGCTCGCTGGAAGTGGAGATTTACAGCGCGGGCACCGCTTTGATAAAACTAAAAATTGATGGGAAAGTGTGTAGTGAAAATGGTTGCCTTTCTAAAGAGAGTTTTAACAAAAAATTTTTTAGTAGAGAGTATCCTCCTAAACTATTTGAGAGAGTTCTTTTGGGTAAACCTATTTTTGATTCTAAAAATTTGATTAAAAAAGGAGATGGATTTGAGCAAACAATTTACAAAAAAAATAGTTACGATATAATCTATAAAGTAAATAGCGAGCTAATCTATTTTAAAGACAGATTTAATAAAATTTTGATAAAAGTGAAAAAAATTGAGTAGCTTAAAGAGACTATTTTACTATTTTAACAAAGATAAGGATACGAATGATAAATAAAAAATTTGTAGGAGCACACGTAAGTGCGAGCGGAGGTGTGTTTAATGCGCCAAAAAATGCGAAGGAGATAGGAGCTAAAGCTTTTGCGCTTTTTACAAAAAATCAGAGACAGTGGAGCGCAAAACCCTTAGACGCTAAAGTTATAGACCTTTTTCATAAAAATTTGGAAGATTCAGGAATCGAGCCAAAACATATTTTGCCACATGATAGCTATCTTATAAATTTGGGACATCCAGAACCCCAAAAGAGAGAGAAGAGCTTAGAAGCCTTTATCGATGAGGTTAACAGATGTTCGCTTTTGGGTTTGGATAAACTAAATTTTCATCCCGGAAGCCATTTGAAAAAGATAAGCGAGGAGGAGTGTTTAGACCTTATAGCCGATTCTATAAACAAAACTTTGGATATTACCGAAGGGGTAACCTTGGTTATTGAAAATACGGCAGGGCAAGGAAGCAATCTTGGCTATAAGTTTGAGCATCTAGCGTATCTTATAGATAAATGCGAGGATAAAAGCAGGATAGGCGTTTGTCTAGATACGGCGCACCTTTTTGGCGCCGGATACGATATTAGAGATGAAGAGTCGTATAAAAAGACAATGGATGAATTTGACAAAATAGTAGGATTTAAGTATTTAAAAGGAATGCATATAAACGATTCAAAAGCTAAATTAGGCAGCAGGGTGGATAGACACCACTCTTTAGGTAAAGGCGAAATAGGACTTGAGGCTTTCAGACTTATTATGAATGATGAGAGACTTGAGGATATTCCTTTGATTTTAGAGACTATTGACGATACTATATGGGATAAAGAGATAGAGCTTTTATATAGCTTTTGCGGGGAGTGTGTTCAGTGAAGTTTTTAGTAGATTTTATCGAATCTAAAGATATAACTAAAAGCAAAATCTTTCCGCAGTTAAAATGTAGTGAAGAGGAAGCGGAAATTTTAAGATATATTACAAAAAAGTATATATCTGGAACCGAAGAGGTAAACGTGCTAGATATTTTGTTGGATATCTATGAAGAAGAGGATTATGGATATCTTAAAAAGCTGCCTCTTATTAAAAATCTTCTAGATTTTGGGTGGGTCGTTTTTGGTAGTTTTTCCAATCTTAAAACAAATGAGAACACAAATCTGGAACTTTTGCACTCAAACATAGTTTTAAGCGTTCCTTTTCTAAAACTTCTAGAAGAAGGAAGTTTAGACCTTGTTCTTCCGGAAATAAAGCCTTATACCGATCATCTTGAGTATCTTCAAGATCAATTTTTCAGGATAGATTTATATCAAAAGTTGGCATCTTCAAAACAGAATTTCAATATTAACTCTCCTAATATCAACAGGCTAAAAAATAAACTCAAACTTTTGGAAAAAAGAATTGAAGAGAGGCTTAAAGTAACGGAACAAGAGATAGAGATAGAAAAGTTTTTTAAAGAGTATGAGCTAAATGAAAAAGAGAGAATCATTTTTTTGGCGCTTCTAAAAGAGGAGTATGCCGCTAGTGAAGGCGCGCTTAGAGATATGAATATGCTTATAGACCTTGTAAGTTTTGATGAGTATGAAAGAATCGAAAACAGAGTATTGCTTGAAGAGGGCTCAAAACTTATAGAGGAGAGAATCATCGATTATGATGAGATGCTTACCCCTTTTGGAGGAATCAGCAGATCTTTTTTCATACTTGAAGATATTTTGCAAAGGATCATACACCCCGGAAAGAAGAAAAAGAGCAAAAAACTAAAACTAAATATGCTCATAAAAGAGCAAGATATTTTCGAGCTTATAGAGCCAAAGACTACTTTAGAGGATGTGGTGCTGCATCCAGAAACAAGAAAGACTCTTAACTCTTTATTGAAACAGATGGATAAAAAAGTTGCAAGCAGACTAAAAGAGTGGGGTATCAAACCTAAAAAGAAAGGGATAGATGCTAGGATTATCTTTTATGGTCCTCCCGGAACAGGAAAAACGATGACGGCTCTTTCTTTAGCGAAATCTTTGAAAAAATCCGTTTTGAGTTTTGATTGCTCTAAAATTTTATCTATGTACGTTGGTGAGAGCGAAAAAAATGTTAGAAAGATTTTTGACACATATACGGAACTAAGCGAAAAGGCAAAAACCGAACCTGTTTTGTTACTAAATGAAGCAGACCAGTTTCTTAGCGCGAGAAGTTCTAGTCCTGGTAGTAGCGCCGATAAGATGCACAATCAGATGCAAAATATCTTTTTAGAACAGATAGAGAAATTTGAAGGTGTGCTTATAGCAACTACAAACCTTTTAGAGACGATAGATCAGGCTTTTTCGAGAAGATTCAACTACAAAATTGAGTTTAAAAAGCCAACATATGAAGAGCGAATCCAACTTTGGAACAAGATGCTTCCACAAAATGCTAAGTTTGAAGATGGATTTGATGTGAAGAGACTTGCCGAGTTTGAATTGACAGGCGGTCAGATCAACTTAATCGTAAAAAATACCGCTTATAAGGTAGCGGTAAAAGATGAACCTGTTTTTACGATGGAAGATTTTATAGAGGAGATTAAAAAAGAGAGAGCCTCTACGTTTGACAATGAGAAATCAATGGGATTTTTAAAATAGATTCAGTTATTTAAAAACATAATTTTTTACACTTATCGATATACCTTATGTTAATTATGACGAATCTTTTTGCACAATTTATTAAAAGAGTTTAACTGATTATAATCTTATTGACCTTAAGATATGTTATCTGTTTCTATTGGAAACAAATAAAATCTAATATTTGTCAATTCGAAAATATCAAATTGCTTTTAAAAATTTTCTGATATAGTTGCAATTAGAATGAATATAAGTGTGGAGTGGAAAAATTAACGGCGGCGGGAATTGCTCCTGCTTGCTTGTTAAGCAAGTCCTTACGCATTATAAAAAGGAGTAGTTATGATGAGTCATATGGATGTGGCGCATCCCTATTTTGGTGCATTTTTACTGTTTGTAATTACTGCGGTAGCATTTATCGCCACTACTATGGCAGCGAGATTTGTCAGTAGAAGCCTTGCGAGACTAGATACTGAGAAACTCAAAGCTGCGATTTATGAGTGCGGGCCTGAAGTTACTAAACAGCCAAATAGAATATCTGCGCAGTTTTATCTTATCGCTCTTTTGTTTATTCTTTTTGATGTGGAAATAATATTTATGTTTCCTTGGGCGATTGATTTTAAGATTCTTGGATGGTTTGGCTTTGCTGAAATGATTTTATTTATTCTCTTATTGGCTATAGGTTTTATATATGCTTGGAGGAAAGGAGCTCTTGAATGGCACAGCATCAAGTAAATTACGCTGCAAGCGGTGGTTTACCGGTTGCTTTGACTACGGTAGATAAGATTGTTAATTGGGGTAGATCTAACTCTTTATGGGCTTTAACTTACGGTCTGGCTTGCTGCGCTATTGAGATGATGGCATCGGGCGCAAGTAGGTACGATTTTGATAGATTTGGAGTTATATTTAGAGCAAGTCCAAGACAAGCGGACGTGATGATTGTTGCGGGAACGCTTACCAAAAAACATGCCGAATTTATTAGAAGACTTTATGATCAGATGGCGGAGCCCAAATGGGTTATCTCTATGGGAAGTTGTGCCAATACGGGCGGAATGTTTAACACCTATGCGACAGTACAAGGTGTAGACAGGGTTATTCCCGTAGATCTATATTTGCCGGGATGCGCTCCAAGACCGGAGACTTTGCAGTATGCTGTAATGCTTTTACAAAAAAAGATTAGAAAACAGTCTATTTTTCAAAAACAAAAACCAAAAAGGTTGGTATGATGAGACCTTACAGACCCAAAGACAACGTTCAAAAAAAGGCCTACTATACTGATAGATTTTGGATAGCGCCGAGAATTCCTGAAGAGGATGTTTCTCAAGATAAAGTTTACGCAGCGGATATTGAAAAGATAAAGGCCAAATTCGATATTAAAAAGGCTTATATCCAAAGAGGACAGCTTGTAGTTATTATCGATCCTGTTATTAACAAAGAACTGCTTTTCTTTTTAAGAGATGAGCTTGGGTATGATATGCTTATGGAGCTTAGCGCTATCGACTATCTTGCTCAAGATGGCGAGTTTGAAGTCTTTTATCAGCTACTTTCTTTAAGTAAAAGAAAGAGATTAAGAGTAAAATGTAGAATCAAAGAGGATGAAGCGATAGAGAGCGTAAATCCGGTTTTTAGAAGCGCAGATTGGAGTGAAAGAGAGATGTATGATATGTTCGGCATTAAAGTCAACAATCATCCATATTTTAAAAGAATACTTATGCCTGATGACTGGGTTGGATATCCTCTTAGAAAGACATATCCTCTACATGGCGATGAAGCGGCTCAATGGTATGAGATAGATAAGATTTTTGGAAAAGAGTATAGAGAGATTGTAGGACCTGAAATAAGAGATGCGGCTTGGATAGACAAAACCGATACTGAACAGTTTGCAAGATATGGACATGAAGTGCCAAAAGGTGCGCCATACGATAGCGAGCCTGTAAAGATAGACTCTTTTAACGAAGATGCGCCGCTTGTAGAAACTTTTGATCTTAAAAAATCGAAAATTGTTGATAGAGACAGATAGGAGCCTATAAATGCAGCAAAGAAATAGATTAGAACCTTTTTTTGAGAACCTGGTTTTTGATAGAGACGACAACACTATGGTTGTCAACTTTGGTCCTCAGCACCCATCGGCACACGGTCAGTTAAGGCTAATACTAGAACTTGACGGAGAGCAAGTAGTAAAAGCTGTGCCAGATATCGGTTATCTTCACAGGGGTATGGAGAAGATGGCCGAAAACATGATATATAACGAATTTTTACCGACTACTGACAGGATGGATTATATAGCCGCAACCTCAAATAACTATGCGTTTGCCTTTGCTGTCGAAAGATTGTTGGGTATAGAGAATGAGGTTCCAAGAAGAGCAAAAGTCATAAGAACAATACTCCTTGAGTTAAACAGAATTATATCTCACCTTTTCTGGTTAGCCACACATGCGCTTGATGTTGGTGCTATGAGCGTCTTTTTGTACTGTTTTAGAGAGCGCGAATATGCGATGGATCTAATGGAGGACTATTGTGGCGCTAGACTTACCCACAGCGCGGTAAGAATAGGCGGAGTGCCGCTAGACCTTCCAAAAGGTTGGCTAGAGAAACTATCTGTATTTTTAAATAACCTTCCAAGCCAAATAGAGCTATATGAAGGTCTGCTTGATAAAAACAGAATCTGGAGAATGAGACTTGAAAATGTGGGCGTAATCCCACCTGAAATGGCAAAAAGCTGGGGATGTAGCGGTATTATGTTAAGAGGTAGCGGAATTGAGTGGGATATAAGAAAAGAGGAGCCTTATGAGCTTTATGATGAGCTTGACTTTGATATTCCTGTAAGTGACAGATGCGATAGCTATGGAAGGTATAAGCTTTACATGGAAGAGATGAGGCAAAGTATCAAAATTATAAGACAACTTATTCCGATGTATAAAGAGACTGGACCGGAATTAATGGCGAAGGTTCCTCAATACATTTCTGCGTCTAAAGAAGATATTATGACGCAAAACTACTCTTTAATGCAGCATTTTGTCCTTGTTACACAAGGAATGAGACCGCCTGTTGGAGAAGTTTATGTTCCAACAGAATCTCCTAAAGGGGAGCTGGGATTTTTTATAAGAAGCGAAGGAGAGCCTTATCCGTACAGACTTAAAATAAGAGCTCCAAGCTTTTGGCATACCGGAATATTGCAAGATTTGCTTCCGGGACACTATTTGGCTGACGTAGTAACTATTATAGGGTCGACAAACATTGTTTTCGGAGAAATTGACAGATAAATTTGTTATTGGTGTATTGGTTATTGGTATATTAGGTTTTTCCAATACACCAATACGCTAATATACCAATATACAAGGAAAATGTATGGTTAGATATGATTTGAGACATTTAAAAGAGAACTTTTACGATCGAATGATGGAACTTTTGGAAAATGAAGTTAAGCCGGGAGAGGTGGCGATATTTTTATTTGAAATTGGCGATTTTTCTCCGATCCAAAAAAGTGCTGATTTAGTAAAAGAGGCTGGTCACGAACTTCTTAATTCGCTTAAGTTCAATCAGGTAGATTGGACTATAGTTGTTAGAAGAAAAGCTTAAAGAGGGTGAGAAAGTGAGCAAAGTCTATTTTTCATGTTGGCGAGATGAATTTATCGACAACAGAGGCAAGCCTATAGAAGAGTGGGCAGAGTCATCATACAATTTTCCAGTCAATTACAATATAGATATAAACTCTAAAGCATTTATAGGATGGGATGGGTTCGCGCTCTTTGATGAGAACGTAGATGTGGTTAGGCTTGCTGCAGAGTACGCTAAGCAGTATCAAATCTATTCCGAAGCTTGCGGAAGATGCGCGCCAGGAAGATGGGGAGGCAGAATTCTTTATGATCTGTTTGATAAGATAGCCAGGGGCGAAGGCGAAAAGAGCGATGTTGAGCACCTAAAAGAGGTTTCTAGAACAATGATGGAAACCAGTAAATGTGAAATAGGCAGAACTGTCCCAAGACCACTTTTATCGATTTTAGAATATTTTGAAGAAGATATTAATAGCTTGATAGAAAATAAAAAACCCTCCCCTCATTACTATGAAGATATAAACTATATTGCTAAAGTTACGGCGCCATGTATGGATGCTTGTCCTGCGCATGTAGATATTCCTGCGTATATAGAAGGCGTTAGAGATTTAAGATTTGACGATAGTTTGCAGGCAACAAGAAAGACAATGCCTCTTGCTCATACTTGTGGACGCGTATGTCCTCACCCATGCGAAGACGCTTGCAGAAGGGCCAACCTTGACGAACCAATCTCTATTATGGAGCTTAAAAGGATTGGCGCAGATTTTGAAGATAATCATGGACTTTTTTGGCTACATCCTAAAGAGCAAAAACCTTTAAATGGCAAAAAAGTAGCGATTATAGGGGCAGGTCCCGCAGGTTTAACGGGCGCGTATTATTTGGCGTTAGAGGGCGTTGCATGCGATATTTACGAAGAACTCCCTGTCCTTGGAGGCGAAGTTGCCGTAGGAGTTCCAGAATATAGAATGCCCGTTGGAAAATATAACAAAGATATAGAAGCGGTCGCTTCGCTAAACGGCGTAAAGTTTATAACCGGTAAAAGAGTAACTGCCGACGACATGAGAAGATTTGAAAAAGAGTATGACGCAATACTTGTAGCTACGGGCACAAGAATATCTAAAAAAGTTAGAGCAAAAAATGAAAGAGAAGAGATTAAAGGCTATTGGGGGGCCATTAACTTTTTGGACTGCGTAAATTTGTATGTTAAATATGGGATTCCGGTGCCAAAAGAGATACAAGAACAGCAGATGCTCGATAAAGATTATGTGGATTTGACCGGGAAAACAGTTGTTTGCGTTGGCGGTGGTTTTACGTCTATGGATGTTGTTAGATGTGCGGTTAGAGCCAACGCAAAAAAAGTTATTATGCTATATCGCCGGGATGAAGCAACGATTATTAGAAATACTACTTACGAAGAGTATCATGAAGCGGTAGAAGAGGGTGTAGAGTTTATTTTCTACTCAGCTGTTGAAGAGATTATAACAGACGAAAATGATAGGCTCAAAAAGCTTAAAGTAAATAGATTTGAGTTGGTTCCTGACCCTAACGGAGGTAGGCCGCAACTTGTAAAGATTGAAGGCGCTGATTTTGAAATAGAGTGCGACTATCTTATACCCGCGGTTAGCCAAAGTGCCGATCTTTCGCATCTTCCTGAAGAGTGGGAGATCGAACTTACTAGCTGGGGTACTATAAAAACGGATGGTAAAACATATATGAGTTCAAGAAAAGGCGTATTTGCGGCAGGCGACTGCGAATATGGACCTATGACTATAGTTAATGCGGTAGGTCAGGCTAAAAGAGCGGCTTCCGTTATGAGTAGATATGTTCAAACCGGCGAAGTAACCTTAACTGACGAAGAGATTATGGAAGATCATTTAAGAAATCTAAAAGTCTATGATAAAAAAGAGAAAATAACCGGTTGGCTTCCTGGTCTTCCAAGAGTAGTTAGCGAGAAACTAACTGTTGAAGAGAGAAAAGATAACAATAAAGAGGTAAATTTAGGTTTTACTCAGGAAGAGGCTATTGCGGAAGCTGAAAGATGTATGAGATGTTATTATATCGCTATGGTAGCTATTTAGGGGCGCGTACATGATAAAGTTTTATATTGACGGACGTGAAGTGACAGCTAAAAAAGGCGAAACTATACTTCAAGTTGCAAGAAGAGAGGGGATATATATCCCGACAATGTGTTATTTGCCTAAAGTTAAGCCGATCGAATCTTGCCGTCTTTGCGTTGTGGAAGTGGAAGGTGTAGAGGGGTTTGTTCTTAGCTGTCAAACACCTCCAACACCGGATATTAAAGTAAAAACAAATTCAGCGGAGCTTTTTACTCATAGACAAAACATAATGAAACTATATGATGTAAATCATCCGCTTGAATGCGGGGTTTGCGATAAAAGCGGCGAGTGTGATCTTCAAAATAAAACTCTTGAGTTTATGGTGAACTCGCAAGAATTCACTGCAAAAGATCAAAATAGGAAGATAAAAGATTGGAACTATATTCAATATGATCCCTCATTATGTATCTTGTGCGAAAAGTGCGTGCATGTTTGTAATGAGGTAATAGGCGATGACGCCATTGAGATAGAATACGGCGGATACAAATCCCAAATAATTCCAAAGGATGCACCTACGCTAGAGTGTACTTTTTGCGGAGAATGTATCGCAGTTTGTCCTGTCGGAGCATTGATAAGCAAAGATTTTCAATATAGCGCAAACGCTTGGGAATTAAGAAGAGTTCCGGCAGCTTGCGCCCATTGTAGCGCCGCTTGTCATCTTTATTATGAAATCAAGCATGCATCTATCGATAATCCAGAGCCAAAAATATACAGAGTAAAAAATGAGTATGAATTTGCAAATCTTTGCGGAGCAGGCAGGTTTGGGTTTGACTTTGAAAACAAAGCTGTAAAAGATGAAAATGCTTTTAATAATGCGTTAAAAGCTTTCAAAAAAGCTGATACAATAAAATTTAACTCTATTATTACAAACGAGGAAGCTTTAATACTTCAGAAATTGAAAGAGAAGTTTGGATTTAAGCTTATTAACAACGAAGCGAAAGCGTATCAAAAGTTTTTGAAAAAATATAGCGAGTTTAGCGGCAGAACTCTTTACTCTGCAGACTTAGAAGATATAAAAAATAGTGATTTTATAATAATTTTCGGCACTATGGTGGCAACCGATAATCCAGCCGTTAGATACGCTATGACAGTTTCAAATAGAAAAAGAAATAGTGAGATAATAAATTTTCATCCTATGGAGGATGAGCTATTAAAAAATGTCGTCACTAAGTTCGTAAGATATGAAGTTGGAACAGAAGAGGGCGTTATGGCAATGTTGGCAAACGCTCTTCTTTCTAAAGAAGATAAAGAGAATATTGATAAAGAGTGGTTTGAAGATTTAGATATAGGATATCTTAGCGCTGAGAGTAATGTGGGTGAAGAAGAGATAGAAGATGTTCTAAAGAGGTTAACAAGAAAAAGAAGAGTAAGGGCAAAGAGGTCGACACTTATATTAGGCGAGGATTTATACACACATCCTAGGGCTGAGAATATAGCTAGATTGGCTGGGTTGATAGATAGGTTTACGGATTTTGATGTGATGATTATACCTCCTAGGACAAATACGCTTGGAGTTTCTTTGATATGTGATTTGGATGAGGAAGAGGGAGAATTTGTTATAGGTTATAACACAGAGGGCGATTTTGTATTGAGTGCGTTGGGTGATGGCGATTTGGATATGCCGGCGCTCAATCAACAGGAGGGTACGTTTACAAATATTGACAAGAGGGTTGTGCCTACAAATGTTGCGTTACCTTACGAAGGGTACGTGCTTAATGATATAGCTAGAGCTTTGGGGGTTAGCGATAAGGAATATACGATAGAGTTTACAAAAGAGCTACCTAAAGAGAAGGGTTTTAAAGCTATAGATTTTGATGAGTTGCCGAATTATTTTACAAATGCCGGTCAAGAGGAGAGAGGTTATATATTAGAGTCGAATAAGGTGGCAATTAGTAGGGAGAGAGTTGAGGAGATAGAGGAGTTGCCTGAGTTTAACGGCATTGTGGTGTATAGATGCGAACCGGTATTGCAATTTAACCCATTCACCGCCAAAACACACCAGCTAAACTTCTCTTCCGAGTTAGTGGGTTCCAAACAGTTTTCTATTGCTGCTAAACTGAAAGATGGCGATGAAGTAGTTATAAAAACTTCTTTTGGGGAGATAAAAAGGGTGTTTAGAATTGACACAAGCCTTAAAGGAACTATAGGTCTTTTAGAAACTTTTGATATGGGATTAAGCTACTTTGATATACTATCGGATTATCGATACCAAGTGATAAAAATTGAAAAAGCGAGCGGACAATGAGTGAGAAAATAAAGATAATTATAGACGGCAAAGAGTGTGAAACTCGTGAGGGTGAGTTTATACTAAATGTTGCGAGAGCTAACGATATTTTTATTCCAGCTATATGCTATTTGACAGGTTGTTCGCCTACACTTGCTTGTAGATTGTGTCTTGTCGAGGCTGACGGCAAACAGGTATATGCATGTAACGCTAAAGCCAAAGACGGGATGAATGTTGTTACCGTAACTGAAAATATTATAAAAGAGCGACGAGCGATTATGGAGGTTTATGACGTAAACCATCCATTGGAGTGCGGTGTTTGTGATCAAAGCGGTGAATGTGAGCTACAAAACTACACTTTGGAAATGGGCGTAGATGAACAGCACTACGCTATCAGAGACACCAATAGACCTATTAAAGATTGGAATTTTATACATTATGACGCTTCGCTTTGTATTGTTTGTGAAAGATGTGTGACAGTATGTAAAGACCTAATTGGCGATTCAGCGCTAAAGACCGTACCAAGAGGCGGCGATAAACTTCCTAAAGAGCTCAAAAACGAGATGCCAAAAGATGCCTATGCAATGTGGAACAAGCTTCAAAAATCGATAATAGGCGCTGTTGCTGGAGAAGAACTCGATTGTACTTGGTGCGGTGAGTGCATTGCGGTTTGTCCGGTTGGAGCTTTAGTTAGTAAAGATTATATGTACACTACAAATTCTTGGGAACTAAACAAAATTCCAGCTTCTTGTGCACACTGCAGTGCTACATGCCATCTGTATTATGAAACAAAACATACCTCTATCGATAATCCAGAGCCAAAACTCTACAGAGTAACAAATGAGTTTCATTATCAGCCTTTATGCGGTGCGGGCAGATTTGGATTTGATTTTGAAAATAGAGCAAAAAAAGATGAAAAAGCATTTGAAAATGCGATAAACGCTTTCAAAAAAGCAGACACTATAAAATTTAACTCATATATAACAAACGAAGAGGCATTAATACTACAAAAATTGAAAGAAAAATATGGTTATAAACTTATAAATCAAGACGCGTTAAATTATAAAAAGTTCTTAAACACATATTCAAAAACTAGCGGTTCTTCTTTATATAGCGCAGATGTTAAAAATATTCACGAATCCAATTTTGTGGTATCTATTGGAAGTCAACTTAAAAGCGATAACCCTAGAGTAAGATTCGCCTATAATAACGCTGTTAAAATGAATAAGGGCGGCGGAATATATTTTCATCCGTTAAAAGACCCTGTGATAGAGTCTCTTGGCAAAAGCGTAGTTCCTGTGTATCATAAACCTTTAAAAGAGGAAGCGGCTTTATATCTTATTTTGGAAATGTTTGCCGACAAAGAGAAACTTCCTAAAAAGATTGTCTCATATCTAGAATCTCTCCATACTCAAATAGATAAAGAGATTGAAGAGACAGTCAAAGAGAAAGTAACACAAAAAGTCAAAAAGAGAGTAAAAGACGAAGAGACTGGAGAAGAGAAAGAGATAGAAGTTGAAGAGACTAAAATAGTTCCAAAAAAAGTTAAAAAAACTATCAAAGTTGATCATACGAAACTTTTGGATATGCTTGACGCGCCGTCAGATTTTATGGATAAATTGGAAAAAGTCTTATCTAAAAGAGAGAGGTCGACACTTATATTAGGCGAGGATTTATACACACATCCTAGGGCTGAGAATATAGCTAGATTGGCTGGGTTGATAGATAGGTTTACGGATTTTGATGTGATGATTATACCTCCTAGGACAAATACGCTTGGAGTTTCTTTGATATGTGATTTGGATGAGGAAGAGGGAGAATTTGTTATAGGTTATAACACAGAGGGCGATTTTGTATTGAGTGCGTTGGGTGATGGCGATTTGGATATGCCGGCGCTCAATCAACAGGAGGGTACGTTTACAAATATTGACAAGAGGGTTGTGCCTACAAATGTTGCGTTACCTTACGAAGGGTACGTGCTTAATGATATAGCTAGAGCTTTGGGGGTTAGCGATAAGGAATATACGATAGAGTTTACAAAAGAGCTACCTAAAGAGAAGGGTTTTAAAGCTATAGATTTTGATGAGTTGCCGAATTATTTTACAAATGCCGGTCAAGAGGAGAGAGGTTATATATTAGAGTCGAATAAGGTGGCAATTAGTAGGGAGAGAGTTGAGGAGATAGAGGAGTTGCCTGAGTTTAACGGCATTGTGGTGTATAGATGCGAACCGGTATTGCAATTTAACCCATTCACCGCCAAAACACACCAGCTAAAAGAGAGCGGCGGATTGTATGCAAGCGAAACATTTATGAAAGAATTTGAGCTAAATGAGGGCGATAAAGTTAAAATTCAAAAAGAAAACAATACCATTACATTAGAAGTAAAACTTGATGATAAAATAGGTAGTGGCGCGTATATTCCTACCTTTGATAAAAAGATAGATGCCGAAAAAATCTTCGGCAATGGATATAGATTTACTGAAGTAAACATTGAAAAGGTGTAAGCTATGAGTGGTGCATTTATCATAGAGACTATTATCAAGATTTTAATAGTTTTGGGTCTTTTTTCGGCTCTTGCTGGTTTTGCGACATACGTTGAGCGTAAAGTCCTTGCTTTCATGCAAAGAAGGCTTGGTCCTATGCATGTTGGACCTTATGGTATTTTACAGGTTTTGGCTGACGGGATAAAACTCTTTACTAAAGAGGATTTTGTCCCACAAAATGCAGTAAAATCGATTTTTAAAATAGCGCCCGTAATCACAGCCGCCACCGCATTTATGGCTATGGCGGCAATACCTATGTTCCCGGAATTTACGATTGGCGGATATACCGTTAGGCCAATAATCTCGGATATAAACGTTGGACTTTTATATGTTTTAGGCGTTATGGCAGTTGGAATGTACGGACCGCTTTTAGCGGGTATGGCTTCTGGCAATAAGTGGTCGTTGATAGGAGCAGCAAGGACAACTATCCAGCTTCTTAGCTTTGAAATTGTTACAGGATTATCAGTTCTCGCCCCTCTGATGATGGTTGGCTCGCTTTCATTGATCGATATAAACAACTATCAATCAGGCGGAATGGAAAACTGGATAATTTGGAGTCAGCCGGTAGCTTTTGTGCTTTTCTTGATCGCAGGGTTTGCCGAGACAAACAGAACGCCTTTTGACCTTTTAGAGCATGAGGCGGAAGTGGTTTCCGGTTATGCAACGGAATATTCGGGAATGAGATGGGGTATGTTCTTTATCGGAGAATACGCCAACCTATTTACGGTATCGTTTTTGGTTAGTATAATCTTTTTAGGCGGATTTAATGATTGGGGATTTATACCTGGAGCTATAGCTATTTTATTGAAAGTCTTTTTCTTTATATTTTTATTTTTATGGACTAGAGCGGCTTGGCCTCATATCAGACCAGATCAATTGATGTGGCTATGTTGGAAAGTTTTAATGCCTGTTGCGCTTATAAATATTGTAATTACCGGTATTGTTTTAATGATATGAGGGGGATATGATGAGTTTGGAACAGTTTAAAAGCAGATATGTCGGATCGCAAAACTATAAACTGATAGAAATAGAAGAATATCCGACAACACCTTGGGGGAAGTTTAAAAGAGTAGTAAAAAGAACATTTAAAACCGAGTTGTTTGTTGGTTTGAAAATAGTGTTTATGGAGATGGTAAGATTTAATATACACACAATTCAATATCCAAAAGAGAAATTGCCTATAGGAGCGAGATATAGAGCAATACATAAATTGTTAAGACTTCTTGAAAGCGGCAATGAAAGATGTATCGGTTGCGGGTTGTGCGAAAAAATATGTATTGCTAAATGTATAAGAATAGACACTAAAATAGATGAGAATGGCAGGAAAGTTCCAACAGAATATACAATAAATTTTGGTAGATGTATTTTTTGCGGATATTGTGCTGAAGTTTGCCCAGAATTAGCAATAGTTCATGGTCCAGATTATGAAAACGCGAGTGATCAAAGAGCTCATTTTGCGTTAAAAGAAGATATGCTTACACCTATTGATAAATTAAAAGAACAAAAAGAGTATCCAGGTTTTGGAGCACCGACTCCAGAAGCGGATAGACTTATTAAAAAAACACCATTAGCCTATTAAAAGGGATAGTCATGATAGAGGCGATAGCTTTTTACACATTTGCGACTTTAACTATAGCAATGTTTACAATCACAGTAATGAGTAAAAACGCATTATATGCAATGAGCGCTTTGGCGGCTGGAATGATTTTTATATCCGGTTTCTTTTTTCTCCTTGATGCCGATTTTTTAGGCGTAGTGCAGATCATTGTTTATACCGGCGCAGTTATGGCTTTGTATGCGTTTGGTATGATGTTTTTTGATAGCACTAAAGATGTTAAAGAGAATAATACCAGCAATAAGGTGGTGTTTTTGTTAAGCGGGATGTCTGCGTTGTTGCTTGTCGTGATATTTGTCGCGCCTATCATATCTGATAAGGTTCAAGCTCTATACCCTATGAAAGAAGGTATAGGTAACGCTGAAGCAGTCGGTATAGTTTTGTTTACAAAATATTTAGTTCCATTTGAAGTTGCAGCAGTTATGCTTTTAGTTGCAATGATTTCCGGAATTATTATGGCAAGTAAAAGAATGGATGAAAGCTTAACGCTTAAAGACGATGACGAAATTCAAGAAAAGGCAGTGCAATGATAACACTTAGTCACTATTTGGTATTGTCGGCTATTCTATTTTGCATAGGCTTAGTCGGAATCTTAAGAAGAAAGAATTTATTAATGCTGTTTTTTGCCACTGAGATGTTACTAAATGCTGTAAATATTGGCTTTGCCGCAATTTCAAAATATTACATGGATTTGACTGGTCAGCTTTTTGCTTTTTTTATTATCGCCATAGCGGCTAGCGAGGTTGCCGTAGGGCTTGGCTTACTGATTATTTGGTATAAACGAGTTGGAAGCATCGATCTAGATACGATGCAATCAATGCACGGTTAAGGGAAGGCACATGGAAAAATATCTATATCTTGCACTGTTTTCACCATTAGTAGGTTCACTTTTCGCAGCTATCTTTGGCGCGCAGCCAAAAAAGTTAATTACGGGGATTGTAGCCTCTGCGTTGTTATTTGTTTCTCTATTTAGTTCACTATATTTGCTAGGTTATGTTACGTCAACAGGAAATAGTATCCACGTTAAACTGTTTGATTGGATTAGCGTTGGCGGGTTAAATATACCTTTTGGTTTCGTCGTCGATCAAGTATCCGTTATTATGATGGTTACGGTTACAACCGTTTCCGCGCTAGTACATGTCTATTCTATTGGTTATATGAAATATGACGAAGGATTTAATAGATTTTTCTCTTACCTTTCAGCCTTTGTTTTTTCTATGATGATTCTTGTTATGAGCGATAATTTCGCAGGTCTTTTTATAGGTTGGGAGGGAGTTGGTCTTTGTTCTTGGTTACTAGTTGGATTTTGGTATAAAAAACCTGATGTTACGCGAGATATAAATCCTTCTATAAGTCCTTCTTGGGCGGCGAACGAAGCTTTTATTATGAATAGAATAGCCGACCTTGGAATGCTTATCGGTATCTTTTTGATCTATTGGAATACCGGATCGTTGCAGTATAATGTAGTATTTAAAGACGTTTCAGCTTTAAATATAGGATTAGTAAGTCTAATAGGTATTTTTCTATTTATTGGCGCGATGGGAAAATCTGCTCAGTTTCCTCTTCATACTTGGTTAGCAGACGCAATGGAAGGTCCTACTCCTGTATCTGCGCTTATTCACGCCGCTACTATGGTTACTGCCGGCGTTTATCTGGTTATAAGAGCAAATCCGATATATAGCTCTATTCCCGATGTAGGCCTTCTTATTGCTACTATTGGCGCATTTGTCGCTGTATTTGCGGCATCAATGGCGCTAGTTAATCAAGACTTAAAAAGGATTATCGCTTATTCAACTCTAAGTCAGCTTGGTTATATGTTCGTAGCCGCGGGGTTAGGCGCATACTGGATTGCGTTATTTCACCTTATGACTCACGCGTTTTTCAAAGCGCTTCTGTTCTTAGGAGCGGGAAACGTTATGCATGCTATGGATGATGAGTTAAATATATTCAAAATGGGCGGTCTTGCTAAAACTATGAAATGGACTGCCATAATGATGATTATAGCCTCGCTTGCACTAGCTGGGATATATCCTTTTGCAGGATTTTTCTCTAAAGACAAGATTTTAGAGGTAGCTTTTGATTCGGAGCACTATTTGCTTTGGTTTATGCTGTGGCTTGGAGCCGGTATGACTGCTTTTTACAGTTTTAGACTTGTAATGTTAGTATTCTTTGGCGAAGAGAGATATAAAAAATACGGTTTTCATCCACATGAAGCTTATTGGTATATGTTATTAGCAATGTTGCCTCTTGCTATATTGGCAATTATTTCTGGATTCTTTGAAGAGAGCTTTGAACATTTTGTCACTATGTTATTGCCTGAATACCATTTTCATGTCCACGGCATAACGGTAGTGGCATTGATCGGCATAACGACTTTAATCGCGTTATCAGGCATCGGTCTGGCAGTGTATAAATATAGTAGAGGCGGATTTAGCGAGAAATGGAAAGATACATTTGTATATAAATTGTTAATTAATCAATATTATATTCCTATTATATATGAGAAATTTTTTTCAAAGCCTTATGCTGAACTTTCTAGAATAGCTTGGAAAGAGTTAGATTTAAGAGTAGTAGACGCGACTGTGGATTTCATCGCAAATGTAATTTATAAAACTGGCTTTAAAGGTAGAGTGGTTCAAAGCGGTAACCTATCTAAAATGCTCAAATGGATGGTTATCGGTCTTATTACTCTATTAGTTTTAGCTATAGTTTATAGTCCGGTAAGGTAAGGAGAAACTAAATGAGTCATATTTTATCAGTATTGGTATTTTTCCCAGCCCTTGCGGGGTTGCTTGGATTTATCGTCAAAAAAGAGAGTATAAGAGCTTATGGTATTACAGTTGCGGCTATTGAGTTTGTTTTGTCGCTATGGTTATGGTTTAGTTTTGACGGCTCAAACGGTGGCTTTCAGTTTATAGAGTTGATTCCGTTAATACCAAACTTTGGTGTAAATTATTATTTGGGAGTAGACGGCATATCCCTTTTTATTGTTATTTTATCAACTTTTATTACATTAATAGGATTGATATCGCTTACTATTGAGAATAACTTAAAAAACCTTATAGTCTCAATACTTTTTTTAGAAATGACAATGGTTGGCGTTTTTGTTTCTCTTGATGCCGTACTTTTTTATATTTTCTGGGAATTGTCTTTAGTTCCTATGTTGTATATTATCGGTTATTGGGGAAGCGAACTTAGAATATACGCCTCTATTAAGTTTTTCCTATATACCTTTACCGGATCATTGATTATGCTTGTTGGTATGCTTTATTTGGCGTATTCTTACTACTTAGCTACCGGAACTATAAGTTTTGCTATAACAGATTGGCATAGATTAATACTGCCTTATGATATACAAATATGGCTTTTTGTGGCATTTTTTATAGGTCTAGCCATAAAAGTTCCGATGTTTCCGTTTCATACCTGGTTACCATACGCGCATGGTCAGGCACCAACAATAGGTTCAGTAATATTGGCGGCTGTTTTATTAAAGATGGGTACTTACGGATTTGTTAGATTGTCACTACCAATATTTCCTGATGCATCAGTTGCCGCTATTTTACCTGTAGCTATACTTTCACTTATAATGATCATCTATACGGCAATGGTTGCATACGCACAGGAGGACATCAAACAGGTTATCGCTTATAGCTCCATATCTCATATGGGTGTTATCGTTTTAGGAACTTTTGCTATGAATGTTGAAGGTATCGCAGGCTCAATATTTTTGATGATTAGCCACGGTATCGTAAGCGGCGCGCTATTTATGTTAGTTGGAAATATATATGATAGAAGACATACTAAATTAATAAAAGAGTTTGGCGGTTTAGCTTCCGTAATGCCTAAATATGCTACGATTTTTGGAATTATGCTAATGGCCTCCGTAGGTCTTCCTTTGACTATAGGGTTTGTAGGCGAATTTTTGAGTTTACTTGGATTTTATAAGGTATCGCCAACTATAACTTTATTGGCTGGAACTTCGATAATCTTAGGCGCCGTATATATGCTAAGGGTATATAAAGAGAGCTTTTTTGGGCCGTTAACAAATGAAAAAAATAGAAAATTGAGTGATTTAAACGCTAAAGAACTTACATCTTTAGTTCCTTTAGTATTGGTGGTTATTTGGTTAGGCGTATATCCGAAACCTGTGCTTGAACCTATCGATACTAGCGTAAAAAATCTTGTTCAATTAATGGAAAAAAAGGCTATTACTAAAGAAGCTAAAGAGCTATTAAGCTCAAATAGAGAAGAATTGGAGGCGAAATAATGGAGCCGATTAAAGTTAGTTTAGAATCGCTAAATCTAATAACGTTAGCGCCAATGTTGATCGCGATCGCTGGCGGATTGGTTATCTTATGTATAGATTTGATAAAAGAGAATTTGCATAAATCTTTATATGTAATGCTAGCTATCTTGTTTCTCTTTATTGATTTGGGCGTAATTATCGGTCTTGAAGTAAATGAAAGAGGCTTTTTTGACGTTATGCTTATAGATGGCATAGCTATACTTTCTCAGATTATTATAGTAGTGGCGTCAATGCTTTTTATACCTTTGGCTTTGACATCAAAAAGATTTCATGAATTCAGCCTCCCAGAGTTTTTCGCTCTATTTTTATTCATGATTGCCGGCTTCCAGTTTATGGTTGCGACTGATAATCTAATTTTAATTTTTGTAGGTCTTGAAACTGCTAGTTTAGCTTTATATACTTTAATAGCTATGCATAATAGAGAAAAGAGTTTTGAAGCCGCTATAAAATATTTTACTATGGGGGCGTTAGCCGCAGGCTTTTATGCAATGGGTTCTATGATCTTATACGGATTAACAGGCAGCGTTGAAATACATAAAATAGCGGAGGTGCTTTCTCTAAGAGGCTATGAGCCTATTTGGGCAGTCCTTGCGGCCGTCTCTTTTATGATAGCGGCTTTGGGATTTAAACTTTC
>JALWIX010000031.1 GCA_027082175.1 Campylobacterales bacterium | reverse complement strand
GTATAAAGCTTGTACAATATCTTCTACTCTTTTGCTTTTATCGATATGAGGTAAAAGTCTGTTTAAAAGCTCTTTTTTTTGCGTTTTAAATCTTAAAAATCGGTAACTTTTCTTATTGTGTTTTCTTAATATAAAAAATATAAAAAAAGTGATTATAACCCCGCTAACAAACCCTAAAAGAAATATATAAAAATCAAAATCTTGATTTTTATTTAGACTTTTGTTCTTTGTTGTCGTATACGCCTCTTCTTCGTTATTTTTCCTTGAATCTTTTTTCTTAATCTTTATTGCGTTTGTTGAAATCTCAAAAATCTTACTTTTTTTCGGATCAAAATACTCTATCTTTATGGGCGGGATAGTAAAACTTTTATCGGAAACAATAGAAAATTTTTGTATAAATTTAACTTTTATTTCATCTTGTTTAAATCTCTCAATTTTCTTTGGATGATCTTTGAAAACGGTCGCTTCGGTTATATTTAAATCGATTCCTTCAAAATTCTCCATATTTCCGCTTCCGGTAATCTCTACCGTTAAATTAACAGGTTCATTTTTTTCAATCTCATTTTTGTCAACATAAGCTTTAATCTTAAAATCTCCTATTAAAGACAAATCTTTCGGCAAAGGTTTAACTACAACATCTATAACGTTTGATTTTACCTCTCTCCATTTTGGAACTGTTACTACAACTCCAAAAAGGTCTTGAGTCGTATCGGGAGTTGCTATTTTTATAATTGCAGGCTCTATTTTCAAAACACCGCTTTTTTGAGGGAAAACTACATATTTTAACTCTTTTACCAAATATTTGGGCGTATCTAAAAGATATTTTCCAGAACTCTCTTCATCAACTCTTTTTACCCAAAAATCATTAAAAACAGGAGGAGAAAATCTATAATCAACTATCTCTAGACTCTTTTTTATCTTCAATCTCAAGGTCACGATTATAGGTTCTCCTATAAAAGCCTCCTTCTTGTTAGAAAAAATTTTAAACTCAATATCACTCTCTTTTTTCTTGACTTTTTCAATCTTTATTTCATCCCCGGCAACAGTAAAATAGATAGATATCATCAATATAAAAAAAATTCTACCAAGGTTTTTCACTAAAATCTCCTCCGTTTTTTGTTTCATTTTTATAAACTAAAGTTTTTTGCGGGATATTTTGTATCATTTTCAACCACTTTTTCTCTTCTCTTTGGCTTATTGGTTCCTCTTTTTTAGCTTCATCGCCTTTGACTTTCTTTTTCTCTCTTGATTTATCGCCTCCTTTTTTACTTCTTTCTCCTTTATTGTCACTCTTTTTATCACTTTTACCTTCTTTGTTATTCTCTTTTTTGTTTTTATCCTCTTTTTTAGAACCTTTTTGGTTACTCTTTTTAAGCATCTTTTTTGCAAGTTCCAAATTATGATCCGTATCTTTATCATACTCTATAGCTAAAGCTTTTTTATAAAAATCGATAGCTTTTTTATAATCTTTTAGCATAAAGTACGAATTTCCCAAATTATGAAGCACATATCTTCTAAGTCTTTTATTGGGGGTTTGAACAAGATTATAGTACTTGATTGCTTTTTTATATTTTCCTGATTTATAGTAAGCATTGGCTAAATCGTAAAAACTTTGTGAGCTCTTTTTGCTTTTTGCTACTTTTTCAAAATACTCTACAGCTTTTTCATATTTCTCTTTCTTATAGTACTCTTTTGCTTTTTTAATATCTTTAAAATCAAATATACCCGCTTTCATATCTATAGTTACAACAGATAAAAATAACAAAATGGAAATTATTTTCTTTTTTGAAGGAATTGAAAAAAAGACAATAAACAGCAAAAAAAGCGCCACTGCAAGAAAATAGGGATATAGCTCTATCTGTTGCGTAACTTTTTGTTTAGTAATCTTTTTTTCAAAATCTTTTAGAGAATTTAATAGTTTTGTGATATCTTGCACACCGCTAGAAGCTACAATAAACTCTCCATCTGTCTCTAAAGCAAGGCTTTGTATTTGTTTGTTCAATTTTGTTATTACTATATTTTGGCTTTTATCTTTTACATATCCGCCATCTTCTGGAATAGGGGCTCCTTTTTCACTACCAAAAGCCAATATAAAAATCTTTAAACCACTTTTTTTTGCATAATCTATCTCTCTTGAAAAATCCTCTTTATCGCCTCCATCAGTAAAAATAATCATATTTTTAATACTCTCTTTTCCTAAAAGTGTAGAGGCGGTTTCTAGCGCAGCAAGAAAATTTGTCCCTTGCATAGTGATAGATGTTGTATCTAAATTTTTCAGTAAAAACAAAATAGCCTCTTTATCGCCGCTTAACGGAGAGACTATAAACGACTCTTTTGCAAAGGCTATGAGCGAAATCTCTAAATTTTTTGATTTTTTAATAAACTCTTCCATTTTACGTTTTGCAAACTCCAATCTGTTTGGAAAGAGATCTTCAGCCAACATAGACTTGGATATATCAAGCGCAAGCGCTACGGGCGTTTTTTTACTCTCTATCTCAACAACTCCTTTTAAAATAACAGGCCTACTTAGGGCAAATATCATCAAAAATAGAGCTAAAAAAAGTAAAATGAGCTTTACGTTTTTATCTAATCCCATATCTATTTTTAATCTACTCAAAACATCTTTGTCGAAAATCCTATCCAATTCGCTTTTGTTAGTAATGATCAAATAAAGCAAAACTAAAGAAGGAATTAGCATAAGATAAATAAACTCAATATTTAAAATCTTCATCTAAACTCCACGCCTTCCATAAAAATAGATATATAAAAGAAGCATTAAGACTGACAAAAACAGAGTATAAATATATAGTTGATCCTTTTTGACAAATCGTGCGCCTTTTATTTCTGATTTCTCTAAACTCTCTATCTTGTTGTAAACCTCTTTCAAAGCGGAAGCATTTTTTGCAAAAAAGAAATCACCATTTGTCTCTTTCGCAATTTTTTTCAAAAGAGGGATATTTATATTCTCCTTATCTCCTATGCCTATCGTATAAATTTTTATTTTATGTTTTTTAGCCATTTTTAAAATCACATCTAATGGAATCTTACTTGCCGTATCGATACCGTCAGTCAATAAAATCAATATTTTAGATTTTGCCTCTGCTTTTTTTAAAAGGGAGATACCTTGAGCTATCGCATCCAAAATAGCAGTTTTTTGACCGGCTATTCCTATTTGTAGATAGTCTATTATCTTTTTTAGGACATCTTTATCAAAAGTAAGAGGAGAAGCGGTATACGCAAATGTTCCAAAAACTACTAAAGCTATATTGTCGCGCTCTCTTTTTGAAATAAAATCTTTCAACAGCTCTTTTACGACTGTAAATTTATCCTTTAAAAAATCCTCTTCGTCAAAACCTTTCTCTTTCATAGAGCCGCTAGCATCAACCGCCAAAGCTATATCGTAACCGATATTTTTAACGCTAACGCCGCTATCAAATCTAACAGGACCTGCAAGTGAGACAACAAGCAAAAAGATAGAAGAGTATTTTAAAAACTCCACTAAAAAACTCTTTTTTCTGCCCGCTTTTTTTAAAAGTTTAAGATGAGGAAAAATCAACGCGCTCTCTTTCGCTTTACATTTAAGGGAACAAAAAATTATGACAGGAATTAAAATCAAAATCCAAGGATACTCAAACCCGAAACTACTCATCGACCGTCTCTAAAAAAAGTTGTAAATATCTTTTAACTTCATCATCAAGTTTTGAAACCTCTTTTTTATATTTATATCTTTGCAATCTTCTTAAAAGCTCTTCAAATATCTTAAAACTTCTGTCATCCCACACAAGCTCTCTGCCAAGTTTAGTTATGGTATATGCGGCTCTTTTTGAATCTTCTATATCTATATTTCTTAAAGTTTCTATCATCTCTTTTCTTTTATCTACCCTCTTTTTTTTAAAAATTTTCATTAATTTATAAAAAAGTATAAAAAAAAGAAGAAAAGATATAATAAGCGCGAAAATATAAGCATAAAAAGAGAAATCAGAAATCTCAACAAGAGGTTTAATATCTTTTAATCTATCCATACTTTATCTTTGTCCAAAAAGTTTCATTAACTTTATAAAAGGCTCTTCATCTGTATATATTTTTATAAATCTAATTCTGTTTTTTCTAAAATTCTCATACATAAGGTGATCTTTTCTCTTAATCTCCTTCATATACTCTTTTTTAGTTCTTCCATCAAGTTCTAACACTGCGCTACTTTTCTCTTCCGGGTCTATAAGATTTATAAAACCCGCCTCTAAAGGCTCCTCTTCCAATCTATCTCTGATGATAATCGCAACCACCTCATGCTTTTTAGATAAAACTTTAAAATCAAAGTCGCTCAAAAAATCGCTGATTATAAAAATAAGCGACTTTCTTTTTATTTTATAAAGCCTATTAGTCAAAATATTAAAATCGGCCTTTTTTCCTAAAGGATCAAACCTCTCAATCTCTTCGCACATTCTACTAATAGCATGAATATTTTTTGTAGGTTTTATAAAGTTGTAAATCCTATCCGCAAATATAAAATAGCTAAAATTATCTTGATTTTTTATAGCTGAAAATCCTAAAATTGCCGCTATCTCCGCAGCCACATCTTTTTTAAATTTTTTAGAGCCAAAATAGAAACTACCGTTTAACATTAAACCAAGCACTACATTTAATTCTCGCTCCTGCTTAAAAACTTTAACGTAAGGCTTTTGAAGTTTAGCCGTTATAAGCCAATCAATCTTTTTTATATCATCGCTTTGATTGTATTCTCTTAGTTCTACAAAATCAAACCCATCTCCCTTAAAAATAGAGGGATTGTTACCCGCAACTTCGCTAAATACCTGCCTTTTTGCTTTTATTAAAATCTTTTTTATCTTTTTCTCCAAAAAATTCCTTTCAATAACAGACATTGGACATTGGCCGCTTCACCCTTCTCGCCCTCCTCACTCTATCACTTTCTTACTTACCCCTTCACCCTTTACTCTTCATCCTTCCTCATTAAAACTTGAAATTTCAAACTTACCGCCTAACTAACCCGCTCGCCTATTAAACTATGGAATTGGAACTTTTTCTAAAATATTCTCTATAATAAAATCCTCGCTTATCTCTTCCGCCTCAGCTTCGTAACTCAAAATTATTCTATGTCTTAATACCTCTTTTGCGATATATGCAATCTCAAGCGGAGAAACATAATCTTTTCCTCTTAGATACGCCAAAGCCCTACTAGCCTTATACATATCTATAGTCGCTCTTGGACTTGCGCCAAACTCGATATAATCTTTAATAGACTCCAAAGAATAATTTTCTGGTTTTCTAGTCGCAAAAATCAGATCTACTATGTACTCTTCTATCTCTTTATCCATATGAATATTTTTTACCTCTTTTTTTAAATTTTCTAAATCCTCTTTAGTAGCAACTTTTTCTATATTTTCAAAAGCATTATTTGCGACTCTTCTTGCTATTTCAAGCTCCTCTTCCTTAGTGTTATATCCTACCACAAGTTTTAACATAAACCTATCAAGCTGCGCTTCTGGAAGATTATAAGCCCCTTCCGATTCAACAGGGTTTTGGGTAGCCATAACTAAAAAAGGTCTGTCTATAAAAAATGTATTTTCACCTATAGTTACTTGTCTTTCCTGCATAACTTCCAATAAAGCAGACTGCACCTTCGCAGGGGCTCTGTTAATTTCATCGGCCAATAATAGATTTGTAAAAACAGGACCTTTTTTAATCTTAAACTCGTTTTTAACAGGGTCATATATCTCAGTGCCTATAATATCATTTGGCAAAAGGTCAGGAGTAAACTGAACTCTTTTAAAATCAAGTCCCAAAGTCCTTGAAAGAGCATTAATAGTAGTTGTCTTGGCAAGTCCTGGAACACCCTCTAAAAGAATATGCCCATCACACAAAAGACCGATCAACAATCCATCTATCATCCTATCTTGACCAACTACTATCTTTTT
>JALWIX010000030.1 GCA_027082175.1 Campylobacterales bacterium | reverse complement strand
CAATTAAAAACTGGAATCTTACACTTTCGCAGTTGGCTATATTTTTTGAAGGCAGGTTAGACAAAGCCTTGAAAATTTAATTTATGCTATAATGCTTTGGTGACACGGAATTCTGAACGGTCTCTCTTAAACTTAAATTTTTAAAACATGAAACTTATACTAATTCCCAATTCCTAATGTCTAATATCCCCCTTTTCTTATCTCTTCCAAAAACTCTTCAATATTGTATCTTTTTCTATAGACTTCCGTCATTATATGAACTATCATATCTCCTAGGTCTATAACAACCCAATCATCGCTTGTTTGAACTTTTAAAAACTCTTCCCCTTCAGGTTTTAGTTTCTCTTTCAAAAAATCCAAAAGTGCTAATGTATGTTTATCTCCTAACGAAGTTCCAATTACTACAAAATCTACAAAATATCCTTTGTTTTTTAGATCAAAGATTTGTACCTCTTCAGCTTTTTTATCTTCCAATAGCTCTTTGATTCTTTTAGCTCTTTCTCCAATACTCTTCATTTATCCTCCAAGTTAATATTGAGCAGTAATCAGTTAACAGTAATCAGTTAGCAACGATCAGTGAATAGTACTCGTCACTCATCACCCATCACTGATCACTCATCACCCATCACGCATCTCTGATTACTAACCTACATCCTTTTTTTTGCTTCTATACCCAAAAGTCTTAGTCCTACTCTAATCGAAAGCGCAGTTACGGAAAATAGTTTTAAAAGCTTATCCTCTTCCTGGGAGCCTATTACTTTGTGTTCATTATAAAATCTATGAAACTCTGAAGCCAATACTTTAAGATAATCTGTAACTTTTTGTAGCTCTCTCTTTTCAAAAGCATCTTCTATAACTTCGGGCAACAGCAGGGAAATAAACAGAAGATTTTTAGCATCTTCTTTAATATCTTTTAACTCTACATCATATACGTCTTCAAAATTTTTACCGGCCTTTTCAAAAATAGAGTTTACTCTTGCGTGAGCATAGTTAATATAATAAACAGGGTTTGAAGAGTCCTCTTTTTTCAAAAGGTCCACATCAAACTCAAGATGCGTATCAGCTTTCTTGCTCAAAAACATAAATCTTAAAGCATCCGCGCCAATATCTTCAACAACATCGCTCATTAAGATAAAATTACCGGCGCGTTTACTCATTTTGTAAGGTTCTCCGCCCTTTAACAAAGAGACCATCTGGGCTAAAATTATCTCAAGCTTGTCAGCGTCATAACCTAAAAATCGTATAGCAGCTTTTACTCTGGCTATATATCCATGATGATCTGCTCCCCAGATATTTATATATCTGTCATAACCTCTTTTAAATTTTTCGTAATGATAGATTATATCGCCTGCAAGATACGTAGGACGTCCATCCTCTCTTACTACGACTCTATCTTTTTCATCGCCAAACTGAGTCGATTTAAGCCAAACTTTTCCATCTTTATGATAAACGGCTCCCGCCTTTTCTAAAATCTCTAAAACTTTTGGCCACTTCTCTTGAAGCTCTTTTTCGCTTATAAACGTATCAAACTCTATACCTACTCTTTTCAAATCCGCTTTGATAAGCTCCATCATCTTCTCTTTAGCCCACGTTGAGAGCTTCGGTATAAAAGCTTCGTCAACAAAAATCTCACTCCCAAAATAGTTGGCTGCCTCTTTGGCAAGTTCGATGATATACTCGCCTCTATAATACTCTTGAGGCCATTTTGTTTCAAGCTTTAAGATTTTCTCTCTTCCGGCAAGATATATGGAAAGTCCCAAAAGATATATCTGATTTCCGGCATCGTTTATATAATACTCTTTAGTTATCGTATATCCTAGATGTTTGCCTATCCTTGAAAGAGCATCACCAATAACCGCTCCTCTTGCATGACCTATATGAAGAGGTCCCGTGGGATTAGCGCTAACAAACTCCAAAAGAATATTCTCATCTTTAAAATCCGCTCCGAACTTCTCTTCATTTTTAAGAGCCCAGGTGGCATACTCATCTAAAAAGTTTTCGCTAAGTTTAAAATTTATATACCCTTTTACAGCTTCCACATTTTCAAATATCTCTTCACCTTTAAAAATATTTGCAAGTTCGTCAGCAATTATCATCGGCGATTTCCTTAACTCTTTAGCTAACGAAAAAGCAATAGGAGTGGCATAATGTCCAAATGATCTATCTTTAGGTTTTTCTAAAACTATAGGTTTGTCTATATGCTTTGCAAGTATTTGAAGAACTTTTTTTCTCAAACTTTATCCTTTTTTAAAGGTGTGAAAGTGGAGTATGGAGTATGGAGTTTGTATAATAATACTCCCTACTCCATACTCCTTACTTAAAATTATGCTTCTTTTTTCTCGGTAGTTTTTGAAGTTTCAGCAGTTTCTTCTTTACCCTCTATCTCTTTTTTTGTTTCAGTTTTCGCAACAGTTGCCTCTTCTTCGTCCTCTTTCATCGCTTTTTTGAAATTCTTAATCCCGCTTCCCAAACCTTTTGCAAGCTCAGGAATTTTTTTAGCCCCAAAAAGTAAAACAACAATTGCTAGAATTATCAACAATTCCGGCATACTTGGCATTCCCATACTATCTCCTTTTAAAATTTAACGTAATTATAGCTTATAATACTACATTTTTTTAACTAATAAAAGTATAAAAATATTTATCTTAACTCTCTTTCCACTCATCAATCAGTGTTTGAACATCATCTTTAGAAAATCTTAATCTCGAAGCCTTTGCGATAGATAGTATAAAATCTTTTGCTCTGTTAAAATCGTCATTAATTAAAACAAAATCAAACTCTCCTATCCTTTTCATCTCTTCAGCGGCGTTTTTAAGTCTTTTTTGTATCGTCTCTTCGCTATCTGTGCCTCTTTTTTGAAGTCTCTTTTTAAGCTCGCTTATAGACGGCGTGGTGACAAAAACGGAAGTGGTAATATCGTCAAATTTTTTTCTTATGCTCTGATGACCTTGAACATCGATATCAAAAATAACAAGTTTACCCTCTTGAAGCGCTTCAAAAACAGGTTTCAAAGATGTGCCATAATAGTTGCCGTGAACTTCGGCCCACTCCAAAAAAAGTCCCTTTTTAATCTCATTTTCAAACTCGTCTTTCGTAACGAAATAGTAGTTTACGCCATCTACTTCACCCTCCCTTTTTTCTCTCGTTGTTGTCGATATACTAAAATAAACATCTTCAAAATTTTTTAGTATCTCATTTATCAAAGAACTCTTTCCAGCCCCGCTAGGACCGGATATCACAAGCAAACTCCCTCTTTTTCTCATCTCTTTTTCTTCTTCTTTTTGTTGAAATTTATTTTTATAGTTATCTCCATTCCATCTAACAATTCTCTGACGGTATAAAGATCCAAAACTCCCATCAAGGCTTTTATTTTTTCTTCGCTGCTATACTCCTCTTTTAACGGTTTTGGCTCTTCGCTCTTTTTGTACTCTTCAACTTTTTCCAAGATTGAAGGCTTGTCTTCTCTCTCTTCTTTGATAGAGCTATCTTCTGTAGACTCTTCCTCTATATCTTGAACCTCTTTTGCAACAATCTCTTTTTCATCTTCATCTTCTAAAAGTTCTTGCACCTTTTCAAGCTCTTTTTCATCAAGAATCCCGCTCTTATCAAGATGTTCTTCGTTAACGAACGGTTCTTCCTCCTCCTCTTCTTCAAACTGTACTATATTCTCCTTCGGTTCTTCTTTGGTTTCTTGGGTTTTTGATTCTAACTCAGGCTCATTTTCCTCTTCGTTGAGAGTTAAAATATTTAGTTCAGTTTCGACTTCGGAACTATCTTGTTCGGTTATCTCTTCGGCAAGCTCCTTATCAAGCTGTTCTTCAGTCTGCTCTTTTTTTATAAACTCAATCTTAGATTTTATACCTCTTAAAAGCTCTATTAAATCAGTAGGTAAAAACGGTTTTATAAGCGTAAAATCAAATCCTTCAATATTTTCGTTCTTTAAAGAAGTAATGATCCCTATTTGCTCGAAATCTACACTTCTTTTTATCTCTTTTAAAAAATTTTCGTCGTACATCTCATCATCAAGTATGACGACTTCATAATGTCCCTTTGGAAGCTCATAAACATTATCGCACTCAAAAACCTCAAAACCCACCTTTGGAGCGCTTAATTTTAGCATTCTAGATACGACCGGATTTTTATTAATCAAAAGAAGATTCATAACGTCTCCAATTTTTAGGATGATTTAGTTAATAATCCCTTAACTTTTGATATATTTTATAATCTTTTTGCTTTAATTACATTAATATCACTATAAAAGGGATAGCGATGAAAAAGTTTTTTTTATTGTTATTTTCGCTATACTTGCTAGCGGATGAAATTTATATCTTGCCTTATGAGACAAAACCTGCTTTAAATACACTTTTAAAAAGTATAGATTTATCCAAAAATCAAATAGATTTAGCAATATATAGTTTTACTAACCATAAAATCGCAAAACATCTAAAAAACGCCGCTAAAAGAGGCGTAAAAATAAGAATAATTTTTGATAGAGAGTCCAATCTTTACAACAAAAGAAGTCAACTTAGATATCTAGCAAAATATAAAAATATAAAAACATACGTTGTTTTGGGAAAACCGTTTAAAAAAAAGGATAGCTACGGCAAAATGCATATGAAACTTATGATTATCGATAATAAAAGAGTTATTTTAGGCTCCGCAAACTACTCTTATTCTGCTTTTGGCAAAAATTATGAGATTTTATATATAAAAGATGATTATAAAATCGCAAAAAAATGCGAAAAATATTTTGAAAGGATTATAAGTAAGGCGCAAGAGTATTAAATAACAAAATATTTCAATTATCAATAACTAGTAATCTATTATCTAATCTATAAACATTATTGCATTTTCGAGCCAATTCCATATCGTGCGTCACTAGAAAAAGAGCGGCATCGTTTAAATGTATATATTCAAACACTTTTTCCATCACTTCATCGGCAGTCTTTTTATCAAGATTTCCCGTCGGTTCGTCTGCGAATATTATTTTAGGTCTTTTTGTCAAAACTCTAGCAATTGAAACTCTTTGTTGTTCTCCACCGCTTAGTTCAGTTACTTTTTTGTAAATCACATTTTTTATGCCAAAACTCTCTATCAAATCCTTATCAATCTCTTTTTGAGCAAGAAGCGAGGCAACTTTAATATTCTCAAACGCACTAAAACCCTTAAAAAGATAATGGGATTGAAATATAATCCCTATCAATTCTCTTCTTATCTTCAATATATCTTTTTGCGTCCCGTTATAAATATCTTTACCAAAAAGAAAAACATTTCCTTTTTTTGGTTCCAACAAAGTAGACAATATATGCAAAAGAGTAGATTTTCCGCTTCCACTTACACCCACAATAGCTATCGATTCTTTTGGTTTTAAGGATAAATCAACGTTTTCAAAAAGCGGATAATCAAACGAATGGGAGATATTTGTTGCTTTTAATAAAAATGGAGGTTGAAGGTTGAAGGTTGAAGTGCCTGTTCTCATTTTTACTTCTTCCTTCAACCTTGCCTTTTATCTTAATCTATTTCATCTGAGCAGCAACCTCAGCCGCAAAATCATCTTGTTTCTTTTCTATTCCTTCGCCAAGCTCATATCTTACAAACTGTACGATTTTTGCAGTTCCACCTGCGGCTTTTGCCGTCTCGTCAAGAACTTGTTTAACGCTCTTCTTGTCATCCTTAACGAACTTTTGTCCCAAAAGAGTATTCTCTTCTATAAACTTTTTGATTTTACCCGGAATGATTTTTTCGATAATATTGGCAGGCTTGCCCTCTTTTTCAAGTTGCGCTTTAGCTATCTCTTTCTCTTTTTCTAAAACAGATTCATCAATAGCGCTTTCATCAAGATATTTTGGATTCATTGCAGCTATGTGCATTGCTATATCTTTCAACAAATCTTTCACGGCTTCGCATACTTCATCTTTATCGCAAGTAGCCGCAAC
>JALWIX010000029.1 GCA_027082175.1 Campylobacterales bacterium | reverse complement strand
GCATGGGGGAAAATTATGAACATTTAAAAAAGCATTGCGAAGAGTTTGGTATAGATTATGAGGTTTACGAGACTGAGATTTTTGATATAGCAAAAGAGAAAATAAGAAAAAACTCTTCGTACTGCAGCTTTTTTTCAAGGATGAGAAGAGGCGCTCTTTATACGTACGCTCTAAACAACGGTTTTAACAAGTTGGCTCTTGGACATCATCTTGACGATGCCGTTGAGAGTTTTTTTATGAATATGTTTTATAACGGTGCGATGAGAAGTATGCCGCCAATTTACAAAACGGAAAGAGGATTGTATGTTATAAGGCCGTTGATAGAAGTTAGAGAGCGACAGCTAAGAGGTTTTGTGGAGAGAAATAACTTTTTCGCGATTGGAGACGAGATGTGCCCCGCGATGAGGTTTGACATAAAAGAGCCTTATGTTAGGGAAAATATGAAAGAGTTTGTGGCGGATTTGGAAAAGAGATTTCCCGACGTTATGAAATATATCAAAGCTTCCTTTAGACACATTCACGACGATACGTTTTTTGATAAAACAAGATTTAAACTCTAAAAAAACTTTTTAAATCTTCTACCACTATGTGCTCTTCCATAAATGTAAGTTTGACTAAATATTAAAAAATCCTATCACGTTTCATATCTTCAAAAATTTTTATTTTTGTTATTAGTTTAATACATCTTTAAAAATTTAACTATTAAAATATATAATCTCTATATACGGTAAAAAAATGCGAATATATGAATTAAAAATAAAAATCCGCTTAAAAAAAGATATCTCCTTTAAAGATTATATAAACTTTGTTTCTAAAAATGTAAATTATATATTTTACAACTCCACTATATTAAGAGCTCTACACGAAAAGAGAGGTTTTAAACCTTACGTTGTAGGTAGTTTATATCCGGTAAATAAAAAAGAGAAAGTTTATAAACAAGACGCTATCTACACTCTAACTCTTAGAACTATAGAAGAAGCGGTAGTTGGCGAGTTTTATAAAGCTTCTAAAAAAACTACAAATCTTGATTTTGATATTGAAGATTTTAAGTCTAGAGAGTTAAAACTAAGCTATATCGATGAAATATATACAATCACCCCGGCTGTTTTAACCATAACGGATCAAAATGGAAAGATTAGATACTGGACTATTGAGGATGACCCGCTTTTACTTCAAAAACGAATTGTAGATAACCTTGAAAAGAAATATATCGAGTTTTTTAAAAAAAGCGTAAAAGCCCCAAGCGATATGGTCGGCTTTTTTAAGGTAGTGAACCAAAAGCCTTTAGTTTTTAACTATAAAGGGGGAAAGATCTTTGCCAATAGATTTCAAATCGGTTTTAATAGCGATGAAGTTAGTCAAAGATTGGCAAGACTTAGTTTCGGTGTAGGAATATTAGAGAAAAATCCTTTAGGTTTTGGAATGGTAGTAAGGGCGAGAGATGATTAAAGATATTTTAGACAATTTCGATATCGATTTTCAAAAGGCGATTATCGATAATTACCAACTCAAAGATGGGCTCTATGTGCGTATTGGCCAAGAGAGAGTAGAGTATTTTATCTATAAAAAGCCAAAAGACTCATCCAAAGATATAGGACTCAAAAATTTAGAAGGAAATATCAGAGCAAATGAATATGAGTGGTTTGCAAGAAGGGATTATGTGAGCGTCTATCTCAACTCCAACAAGGCCATTGATCCTCCAAAAAAGAAGATTCACAACAACAACTACTTCACACTTTTTGTCAAGGCAAAAGAGTTCAATGAAGCAAACAAAGAGCACTTTGTTGCTAAACTCTATGACAATCTCAAAACTTTTGCAACATTTACCAAAAAAGAGGAGCAGGAGGTTCTAAAAAGCTTTCAAGATTTCATTTTCGATACTGCAAGAGAGAAAGATATAGAGCAAAAAAAGCAAAGATTTTTGGCTCTTTTTGATGATATTGTACAAAAAAAAGAGCTTATTAAAGAGGGTGAATATATCAAGATATTTTTTGATGAAGATTTGCAAAAGTATGAAAAAGAGGCGCAAATCTACTATGCACTTAAAATCTACAACAAGATAGAGACTATAGCAAATATTGACGGCCAAATTTACGGTCTCAGTGATTTTAATATGGGACTCAATAGCAAAAAGCCATATATGGAGCACAAGACTAGAGGCTTTAGCTTGCCTTTTATGGTAAAAAAGGATGATATCTATACTTTTAAAGCGCTTTTTGATTTTTTAAAATTCCAAAACAATCTATTGCAAAAAGAAGTTTCTAGACATAGTAGCGGAGTTTATGTCACCAAACACTCCAGCAACGATCAAGCAGAAATCATCGATTTTGATATTGTAACAAACGATAATCTTCTTCCTAAGCCTTTTATAGTTAGAGATTATCTTGGCAAAAGCGAAGATGAAGAGATAAAAGATTTTTATAGACTCTTTAAAGTAGTAGATGAAGTTTTTTATAACGGCAATTTAGAAAACAATCTTTATGGAGAAGTGTATAGCAAATTGCCAAATAGTTTGCAAAATCTTATCTTCCTTACCCGCGATGCGATAATAGCGCTCAAAAAGGGTGAGATGAAGCCGCTATTTGCAATCAATAGGCGGTATGGAGATGATTTCATACTTTATCATCTCAAACAAGATAGGTGGCATAAGGCAAAAGATGCGCTGAGTCTCAAACTATCGCTTTTAGCTTACGAAGGAGAAAAGATGGATATTAAAGAGACATTGATAAATATAGAGCAAAAGATAGAGAGTTTGGATAAGTTGGAGAGTGCTGAGTTTTTTGTATTAGCAGGGCAGATTATTAAATATCTGCTTGATAAAAGCAAAAAGAGTGACAAAAGAGCCGATATGATTGAGCCGTTTTTGAGAGCTGGCAAAGCTAGGAAGCTAAAGAAGGAGATAGAGACGCTCTTTTTTACCTACAAACATGAGATACCTCTAAATTTCAAAAAATTCAATAACGCTTTAGCTTTGGTGGAGGCGTTTGAGGATGATGAAAGAGTGCAAAAAGATAAGCTTTTGATTGGTATTTTGAGTGAGAATATGTTTTATAAAAAGGATGAAAAATGAAAAGAGCGTATGGAGTGATAGGAGTTAGAGCGATTATGAGCAATTGGAATGCTGATTTTACAGGTCGTCCCAAGTCCACAAGCGAAGGCGAGATATTTGGCAGTGATAAGGCTTTGAAATATCCTATGAAGAGGATGTGGGCGGATGAGGGCAAGAAGGTGATGTATCTAAAAAGCTACATAGAAGAAAAAGATGGCAGCAAGCGTCCAAAAACGCTCAAAGAGCGTTATGAAGAGCTATTTGGTGAGCTTGGCAAGAAAACGCCTGCCAAAGAGGTGCTAAAAAATCTTTTTGATTGTATCGACATCAAAAACTTTGGAGCAACCTTTGCGGAAGAGGGGCAAAATATCTCTATCACAGGAGCAGTGCAGATAGGACAAGGATTTAATAAGTTTACAAATACCAATGTAGAGATCCAAGATATTCTAAGTCCCTTTAGCGACGGGAAAAAGGTCAAAAGCGGAGAGGATGTAAATCAATCGACCCTTGGCACCAAGATCATGGTAGATGAGGCGCACTACTTCTATGGTTTTAGTGTCAATCCTAGAAACTATGATGAGTATAAAGATATATTAGATGATTTTGCAGGTTATACGGATGAGGATTTTGCAGAGTTTAAAAGAGTTGCCAAGCAAGCCGTCACAAGATTTGCCACCAATTCTAAGTATGGGTGCGATAATGAGTTTGCTTTGTTTGTAGAGTATGAGAGCGAAAAGTATCTGCCAGATCTAAGCGAATATATCAAGTTTGATAGTAAAAATCGTGAGGTAGAACTAAGTATCATAGAAGAGCTTGTGGGAGATGGGGCAAAAGTAGAAGTCTTTGCCGATCCATACAAACTCAAAGTCAAAACAAAATGGGAAGTTAAGAGTATCTTTTAAGGTTTTAAAATGTTAGATAAAGAGTATATATCATTTATTAGTGATATTAAAACCAAGATTAAACAGGCTCAGATTAAAGTCGCTATAAAGGTAAATGAAGAGCTTTTACGGCTTTATTGGGATATTGCCAAAATTATAGTAGATAAACAAAAAAGCTCTTCTTGGGGTGATGGGATTATTGAGCAAATAAGTAGAGATTTAAAGCAAGAGTTTCCAAATCTAAAGGGATTTTCAGTTAGAAATTTAAAGTATATGAAACAATGGTATTTATTTTGGATAAAAGGGCAACAAGCTGTTGCCCAAATTTTTAAAATACCCTGGGGACATAATATTGTAATAATTACAAAATGCAAAAATATTGATGAAGCACTTTTTTATGTGAAAAAAACTATTGAAAAAGGATATTCAAGAGCAGTTTTAGTGCATCAAATAGAAAGCAATTTATTTAGCAGAAGCAACAAAGCAATAAATAATTTTGACAAAAAGCTACCTGCTCCTCAGTCCGATTTGGCAAAAGAGATTACAAAAGATCCATATTGTTTTGATTTTTTAAGTTTGAATGAAAAATATAATGAAAAAGAGCTTGAAAATGCTTTGATGGATCATCTAACCAATTTTCTTTTAGAACTTGGTAGCGGTTTTGCTTTTGTAGGCAGACAATACAGGCTAGAAATTACAGGAGAGGAGTTTTTTATAGATTTGCTTTTTTATCATATTAAACTAAAGTGCTATGTTGTAATTGAGCTAAAAACTACAAAATTTAAGCCTGAATATGCTGGAAAATTAAACTTTTACATAACAGCAGTTGATAAAGAGATAAAAGAGCCAAATGATAATCCAACCATAGGCATACTCATCTGTAAATCAAAAAATAATACTATCGTAGAGTATGCCCTAAACAGTATAGAAAAACCAATAGGAGTTAGTGAATATAAACTTTTTAAAGAGCTCCCAAAAGAGCTAAAAAGCGCTTTGCCATCAATTGAAGAGATAGAAAATCAGCTACAAAAAATAGAGATAAAAAATGAAAGCGATTAGTTTTAAACTCAGTGGCAGATTTGCCCATTTCAAAAAGCCAGATGTCAATAGCCATACCTATTTCACCTATTCGCATATCCATAAAGTGGCGCTTCTTGGGATATTTGGATCGATTTTGGGGCTAAGAGGATATGGAAATAGCAAGGGAGATTTGCCAGAGTTTTATGAAAGATTAAAAGATTTTAAAGTCTCTATCATCCCTCAAAAGCCATACTTTACCAAAAAAATCGTCACTTTTAATAACTCTGTAGGCTATGCAAGCCAGGAGCAAGGCGGCAATCTGATCGTAAGAGAACAGTGGCTTGAAAATCCCGCTTGGGAGATTTTGGTTTTGGAAAATGAAAGCGATGAGTTTAAGGAATTAGAGAAAAGACTTTTTAAAAAAGAGTTTGTCTATGTCCCATATCTTGGCAAAAACGATCATTTTGCAAATATCGATGAGGTTAAAGAAGTAGAGCTAAAAGAGGCTTCATCTGATATGGTTTGCATTTCTTTAGCAAAAAAAGATGATTTGGTTTTAAAAAAAGCCCCACGATTTGGCAGCAATTTCTTTTATGAAGAGTATTTGCCAATGAGGCTAAAAGAAAAATTTTTGATATATGAATATGAAAAGATAGTTTTGAGTAGTTGGGTTGTCGAAAGGAGAAGTGAAGAGTTTTTTGAGTATGAGGGGAAAGGGGTTTGGTGTGAGTGAAAGATAAGTTATGTTAATATTACAACAATATAAAAATATAAAAGGAGTGATAAGTGGCATTATCATTAACAGCTGAACAAAAATCTGTCTATGAAATATTTAGTGGCAATTATATTTATATAATACCTCCTTATCAAAGAGCTTATTCATGGGATAAAGAGCAATGTTATGATTTGTATGAAGATATTTATAATGCTTTTATTCAAGAGAAAAGTGAAGGATATTTTTTAGGTAATTTTGTTATAGCTAAAAGTAGTGAAAATAAAAATTTATTAGAAGTGATTGATGGTCAACAGAGATTGATAACTTTAACAT
>JALWIX010000028.1 GCA_027082175.1 Campylobacterales bacterium | reverse complement strand
TTAAAAATCACTGGAAAAGGAAATAAAACAAGAGTAGTTATGATAAAATCAAAGCATATAAAAAAAGATTTAGACGAATGGCTAAATTTTAGGAATTGTCAAAAAGACCTTCTTTTTTGCAATAAAAAAGGCACCGCTCTAACCCAGGCATACGTAAGCAGAATGGTTGAAAAAATTTTAATAAGTGCTGGCATAAAAAAAGAGAAAAATGGCGCTCACATGTTAAGACATACTTTTGCGACCCTTTTATATCTAAAAAGTAAAGATTTGGTTCTTGTACAAGAGGCATTGGGTCATGCAAGTCTTGATACTTCAAGAATCTATACCCATTTCGATAAGGACAAGCTTTACAAAGCAGCCAGTATAATGGATAATATTAAATAATATGGAGGATAAATATGAAAGAGTGCAAGTCGTTGGAAGAAGTTAGAAACGAGATTGACAAAATAGATGAAGAGATAGTAAAACTTATAGCCGAAAGAAGCAGATATGTTAAACAGGCCGCCAAGTTTAAAGTTAGCGTTGATGAGATAAAAAGTGATGAAAGAATAGACGACGTTTTAAATCACGTAAGGCATCTTGCGGCAACTTTGGGAATATCTCCAAACTTAGTAGCCGATATCTTTAAAATCTTAATAAACAAGATGGTTGAGATGGAGATAGAGGAGTTTAAACACGGCGGAGCCTATTGATAGGCTCGCCAATTTTAATGTAAAAAGTGTCTCACTCCCGTAAAATATAGAGCTATCCCGTGCTCATCGGCAGCTTGTATAACTTCATCATCCCTAATGCTGCCTCCGGGCTCTATTATCGCTTTGACGCCTGCTTCTGCTGCGGCATCAACCGAATCTCTAAAAGGAAAAAACGCTTCGCTAGCCATTGAGCTTCCACTTACGTCTATGCCTAACTCTTTCGCCTTTTTCAAAGCGCATTTAGCGGCATCTACCCTACTAGTCATACCCATACCTACTGCTACCATAGCGCCATCTTTGACATATACTACACAGTTTGATTTTGTAAGTGCTGCGATTTTCCAAGCCATCATTAAATCTTTTTTATCTTCAATAGCGGTTTTGCTAACAAGTTTTGCCTCTAAAACCTCTTCTTCTTTTACAATATCGGCATCTTGATAAACAAATCCCCCTTCAATATGTTTAAAATCAAACAAATCGCCGCTTATTTCAAGTTTACTTTTGCCTAGATCAAAAAGTTTGATTCTTTTTTTGTTTGCGAAAACCTCTTTAGCCTCTTCGGTTATAGTTGCGGCTACTAAAACTTCTACGAAGATTTTATTTATCTCTTCTGCCAACTCTTTCGTTACTACGCCGTTTACGGCGACTACTCCTCCAAAAGCGCTTACCGGATCGCACTCAAGCGCTTTTTGCCAAGATGTTATAAGATCATCTTTAAGCGCGGCTCCGCATGGATTAGCGTGTTTTACTATAACCACACTACCCTTTCCAAGACTTACCGCAATCTTCATACAGGCGTTTATATCGGTTAGATTGTTAAAACTTGCTTCGCCTTTTAAAACGTTTAAATTGGTATAAAAGTCTTCAAACTCATATAGCGCTCCTCTTTGATGAGGATTTTCTCCATATCTAGTGTTGAAAACTTTTTTCCCTACTATAAACTGTTTATCTCCAAAACTATCATTAAATCTTTTGTTCATATAGTTCGTTATGGTCGCATCGTAGCTTGCAGTATGCTCAAAAGCCTTTATCATCAAATCTCTTCTAAATTCCAAAGTGTTTTTGTCATTTTTTAAGGCATCTATAACTTTGTTATAATCATTAGGATCGGTTACGATTATTACGCTTTCGAAATTTTTTGCGGCGCTTCTGACCATAGTCGGCCCGCCAATATCTATATTTTCTATAATCTCTTCAAAATTTTCCGTTCTTTGTATCGTCTCTTTAAAAGGATATAGGTTTACGCATACAATATCTATCGGCTCTATCCCAAGTTTCTTTGCCTCTTGAAAATGATCCACTTTATCTCTTCTAAAAAGTATTCCTCCATGAATATATGGATTTAACGTTTTTACTCTCCCATTAAAACACTCGGGAAAATTTGTAATTTCACTTATTTCCGTCACTTCCAAACCGGCATCTTTTAAAACTCTCCAAGTGCCTCCCGTACTTACTATCTCGTATCCAAATTCGATAAGCTCCTTCGCAAAATCCACTATACCGGTTTTGTCGCTAACACTTAACAACGCCCTCATTAACATCCTTTTATTTGAAAAGTTTTTTAATAATTATATCTAGTTTAAGTTAAAGAGGAGTAAAATGGAAAAGATTTATTAACTATTATCAATCTATCGGCAATTTTATAAACTAAACCTTGATTATAAAAATAAAGGTTTGTATATGAGAAAAAAAATGGAAAGTGTCAAATTTCCTTGGCAAACGCCTAAGTCCTCTGAAGAAGACCCAAAATCGTTAGAGCTTGTTAACAAGATTATGAATAGTCCCTCTTATAAACTCTCAATTGAAGATATAGAGTTTTTAAAATCTGACGATACTAGAGGCTTGAGACTACAACTAGACTACCTAAAGCCTGAATTGGCTATGAAAAAGTTCGGTATAAAGCATACTATAGTTGTTTTTGGAAGCGCTAGGATAAAAGAGTCTAAAACGGCATTAAAAGAGCTTGAAAAAATAAAGAGCCTCTTAGATAAAAATCCTGATTCAAAAAGTTTGTTAAAAAAGTTGAGGACTATCGAAAAAATGGTTGAAAAAAGTATCTATTATGAAGAGGCTAGAGAATTTGGAAGACTAGTTGGAAAAGCCGGAAAAGGACCTAAAGACAATACCGTTACTTTAATGACCGGAGGAGGTCCGGGGATTATGGAAGCGGCAAATAGAGGAGCTTATGACGTGGGCGCGATAAGTATAGGGCTAAATATTCAACTACCGCATGAGCAGTTTCCAAATCCTTACATTACTCCGGAACTATGTTTTCAATTTCACTACTTTGCCATCAGAAAACTCCATTTTTTACATAGAGCCTGCGCTTTAGTCGTTTTTCCTGGAGGCTATGGAACTTTAGATGAACTTTTTGAAACGCTTACTCTTATACAAACTGGAAAAAATAAGCCTATTCCCGTAGTTCTTATAGGAAAAGAGTATTGGAACAGGCTAATAGATTTTAAAGTATTGGTAGAAGAAGGTACGATAGACCCTGAAGAACTTAAGATTTTCATTTTTAAAGAGAATGCAAAAGATGCTTGGAAGTATATTGTAGAGTGGTATAAAAAAAGAGGTATTTCACTATTTGATAAAAAGGAAAAACTATGAGCGAATTTATAAAATGGTTTAAAGATTTGAGCATTGAAGATATCTCGGAAGTTGGCGGTAAAAACGCTAGTTTAGGTGAGATGTACAACAATTTAACAAAATTGGGAGTAAATATTCCAAACGGATTTGCCGTGACCGCTTCCGCTTACAAATATTTTTTTACGAAAAACGGATTATGGGAGCCTTTAAAAGAACTTTTTAAAGATTTTGATGCGGAAAATATAGACGAATTAAAAAGAGTTGGCAAGATTGCTAGAGAGCTTATTTTGAAAGCTGAAATTCCTGACGACTTAAAAAAAGATATTTTACTTGGATATAAAAGCTTACAAAAAGAGTATCAAGAAGGAGTCAGTTTGGCGGTTAGAAGTTCAGCTACCGCCGAGGACTCCCCTACTGCCTCTTTTGCGGGACAAAACGAGTCATATCTAAATATTAAAGGCGAGGAAAATTTGCTTCAAGCATATAAGATGTGTCTAAGCTCAAACTTTACGGATAGAAGTATTAGTTATAAATATTCTAACGGATTCGATCCCTTAAAAGTATACCTTTCTGTCGTTATTATGAAAATGGTAAGAAGCGATATGGCAAGCAGCGGAGTTATGTTTTCTATCGATACCGAAAATGGGTTTAGAGACGTTGTATTTATAAATTCGGCTTGGGGTTTAGGAGAAAATATAGTTCAAGGCACTATTGAACCAGATAGTTTCTATGTACATAAACCGACTTTTAAGCGAGGTTATAGAGCGGTTTTAAAAAGGAAGTTGGGAAATAAAGATAAAATGATGGTATTTAGTAAAACGTTACATAAAGCTATTCTCGCTGAACAGTTCACAAAAAACGTAAAAACGCCAATTGAGAAAAGATTAAAATACTCTTTAGACGACGAAGATGTCCTAAAACTTGCGGATTGGGCTCTAAAGATTGAAGAGCATTACGGTAAAATCTATAAACGGTATATGCCTATGGATATGGAGTGGGCAAAAGACGGTATAGACGGGGAACTATATATTGTTCAAGCCAGACCTGAAACCGTACACTCTCAAGAGAAAGCGTCATACTTTGAAATATATAGACTTTTGGAAAAATCAAATATTTTACTTACCGGCAATGCGGTTGGTGAAAAGATAGGTGCGGGTAAAGTGAAAATTTTACGCTCTATGGCGGAATCGGAAAAATTTAAAAAGGGAGACGTTTTAGTCGCACCTACTACGAGCCCAGATTGGGAGCCTGTTATGAAAATGGCAAGCGCCATTATAACGGAAACTGGAGGAAGAACCTGCCATGCGGCTATAGTAAGCAGAGAACTTGGCAAACCTGCGATTGTGGGAGCAAAAAACTCTACTAAGATTTTAAAAGAGAATCAAGAGGTAACTGTTAGTTGCGCCGAAGGAGAGATTGGAAAAGTATATGACGGGATTTTAAAATTTGAAATAGAAAAAATTGATGTTTCTAAACTTCCAAAACCTAAAACAAAAATTATGATAAATCTTGGCAATCCGGAAATGGCTTTTTCTTTGGCAAAACTTCCGGTCGACGGTATAGGGTTGGCTAGAATGGAGTTTATTATAAGCAACTACATAAAAGCTCATCCAATGGCTATTAAACATCCGGAACTTTTAAGCGATACAGAAAGAGCCTTGTTGGATGAACTAGCATTTCCATTTGAGGGAGATTTGGAAGAGTTTTTTATAAAGACTCTTAGCGAAGGGGTGGCTACTATAGCTTCTTGTGTATATCCAAAAAAATGTATAGTTAGAATGAGCGATTTTAAAAGTAATGAATACGCTAATCTTTTAGGAGGGAGACATTTTGAACCAATAGAAGAAAATCCTATGTTAGGATTTAGAGGCGCTGCTAGATATACCCATCCAAACTATATAGAAGGTTTTGAACTGGAGTGTAAAGCTATAAAAAGAGCGATCGAAATAATGGGATTTGATAATATTCATCTAATGATACCGTTTTGTAGAAGAGTTGAAGAGGCAAAAAGAGTAAAAGAGGCTTTGGTAAAAAATGGTTTGGGGGATGTAAGTGTATATATGATGTGTGAAATTCCAAACAACGTTATATTAGTCGACGAATTTTTAAAAGTTTTTGACGGTATAAGTATTGGTACCAACGATTTGACTCAACTTACTTTAGGCGTCGATAGAGATAGTGAAATAGTATCATTTGATTATGATGAAAGAGATGAAGGGGTTAAAAGGATGGTAAAAATGGCGGTAGAGGGAGCCAAAAGAAACAACAAATATTCCGGACTTTGCGGTCAAGCTCCCAGCGACTATCCTGAATTTGCCGCTTTTTTAGTTGAAATTGGAATAGAAAGCATAAGTTTAAATCCCGATAGCGTATTAAAAACTATTAAAGATATCTCAAAATTGGAGGAGTAATGAAACTAATACTTCTAAGACACGGACAAAGCCAGTGGAATGCTAAAAATCTTTTTACTGGTTGGATTGACGTAGATTTGAGCGAAAAGGGAAAAAATGAGGCAAAAAGAGCCGGCGAGCTTCTAAAAGAGGCGTCTCTTTTTCCCAATATATGTTATACATCATATCTCAAAAGAGCGATTCATACAGCACAGATTGCTTTAAATTCGCTAAATTGGGAACATATTGACATTATTAAAAGTTGGAAGCTTAACGAAAGACATTACGGAAATTGGCAAGGAAAAAATAAAGATGAAGTAAAAGCGGAATATGGAGAAGAGCTTTTTATGGCAGTTAGGAGAGGTTATGATACTCCGCCGCCTCCGATAGAGCCGACCGACGAAGATTATGAAAAAAGACTTCCGGTTGATAAAAAGTATGAAAATATAGGTTATCATCCAAAAAGCGAATCGTTAAAAGATACAAGAGAAAGAGTCGTAGAATACTTTTTTGAAGAGATTGTTCCGTCGTTGTTGGTTTATGATAGCGTTATGATAGCCGCACATGGTAATTCACTAAGAGCTTTGATAATGTTTTTGGAAAAAATAGAACCCCAAGAAGTATCAAAAATAGAGATTCCAAC
>JALWIX010000027.1 GCA_027082175.1 Campylobacterales bacterium | reverse complement strand
ACTCCTCTTTGCATGTTAGATTGATATTTGAATATCTTTTCAAAAAAGATCCGCAAAAAGCTTGGGAGAGATTAAATAGCAAAGATTATAAGAAACTTAGCGATCTTTTTTGGAATCTTCCAAAAGAGGATGTGGATATGAATGTTGTAAAAAAGAGTGACTTTTTGTCTCAGCTTTACAGTGCAAAAGGGTATGCTAAACTTAAAAATGAGAGTGAGGTGTTTGAATTTGATGTTCTTTTAAATCTAAACAGAGATATTGCCGATTTGGATTTTGAGTACATATGCGAAGAGTGCAAACAGGTTTTCCCTTTTCCTTTTAGCAGATGTCCAAGCTGTTTGATGGCTAGAAGTCCCAAGGTAGAGTTGATGTTGACAAAAAAGAGAGGAAACAGTGAAGAAAGTATATCTTTTCAGTGACGGCTCCTCGTTGGGAAATCCGGGTCCCGGAGGGTACTGCGCTATTCTTAGATATAAAAGCAGCGAAAAAATCATAAAAGGTTCAGAACCTCAAACAACAAATAACAGAATGGAGCTAAAAGCCGTTATCGAGGGACTAAAGAGACTTAAAGAGCCTTGTGAAGTGATAATATATAGTGATTCTAATTATGTTGTAAAAGCTATAAACGAATGGCTCGAGGGCTGGATAAAAAAAGATTTTAAAAATGTAAAAAATATAGATTTGTGGAAAGAGTATATAAAAGTTAGCGAGCCTCATAAGATAGAGGCTGTTTGGATAAGGGGACACAGCGGACACAAAGAGAATGAATTATGTGATAAAATAGCGAAGAGCGAAGCGGAGAAAGTTAGAAAGTCAGAAAGTTGAGAAATTTTCTTACTCTCTAACTCTCTCTTTCTTGCTTTTTGTGAGGAGGAGTTATGCAACAGAGTTTGAGAAAATTTGAAGAGAAGCTTGGTTACGCATTTAAAAATAGAAACCTATTGATAGAGGCTTTAACGCATAAAAGTTACAAAAAACCGTATAATAATGAAAGGTTGGAGTTTTTAGGTGATGCGGTATTAGACCTTGTAATAGGCGAGTATCTCTTTTTTAAATTTCCAAATGCAAACGAGGGAGAACTTTCTAAGATGAGGGCTTCTTTGGTAAACGAAGATGGTTTTGCCAGGCTTGCGAACGAGCTAGAACTTGGAAAATATATCTTTATTTCCGCTGCTGAGGAGAATAACAACGGTAGGAACAAACCATCTTTGCTCTCAAACGCTTTTGAAGCTGTTATGGGCGCTATATATTTAGAAAGCGGTTTGGATGAGGTAAAAAAGATTACTTTAAAACTTCTTGAGAAAATTTATCCTAAAATAGATTTAAATACTCTTTTTAAAGACTATAAAACCACCCTTCAAGAACTAACCCAGGCAAAATACGGTATAACTCCGGAGTATAAACTGATAAGTTCTTATGGTCCTGATCACAAAAAAGAGTTTGAAGTAGCGGTTTTGCTGCAAGGCGAGATGCTTTCTAGCGCAAAAGGTAAAAGTAAAAAAGCGGCTCAGCAAGAGGCGGCGAAAAAAGCGCTCGAAATTTTGAAAAAGAGAGATTAGTATATTTGTTATTGGTATATTGGCAATTAGGAATTAGTAACGAGTAGTCAGTGATGAGTGATGAGTGATGAGTGATGAGAAAATTTTCCATACTCACACATTTAGTCCAATTCTATATTTAACACTTATTGCTTAGTGCTTAACGCTAATTATGAAAGGAAGTTATGAATAGTTTTGGTTTGCATTTTAGATTTATGAGTTTTGGCGAGTCTCACGGCAAAGCCATTGGTTGCGTTATAGATGGAGTACCAGCAGGGTTAAAGATAGACGAAGATTTTATTCAAAATGAACTAGATAGAAGAAGACCGGGTCAAAACAAGTTTGCGACGGCAAGAAAAGAGAGCGACAAAGTAGAGATTTTAAGCGGCGTTTTTGAAGGAAAGTCGACAGGAACACCTATAGCAATGGTAATTTTCAACAAAGATCAAAAAAGTAAAGACTATTCAAATATAAAAGATATTTTTCGACCGGGACATGCTGATTTTACCTATTGGCACAAATATGGGATAAGAGATTATAGAGGAGGTGGAAGAAGCAGTGCGAGAGAAACTGCCGCAAGAGTTGCCGCAGGCGCTGTTGCAAAACTTTTTTTAAAAGAGTTTGATATAGAAGTAAAAGCCGGGGTTTTTGAAATAGCCGGAATAAAAGCTAAAAAGAAAGATTTTGATTATGCTAGAAAAAGTGAGATTTTTGCGCTAGACCCTGATGTTGAAGATAGACAAAAAGAGGCGATTCTTAGCGCTAAAAATGAGCATGATAGCGTAGGCGGAGCCGTAATTGTAAGAGCCACTAACATTCCAGTAGGGCTAGGAGAACCTATATATTATAAACTTGATGCGCTTTTGGCAGATGCTTTGATGAGTATAAACGCGGCTAAAGCGGTAGAAATAGGTTTAGGATGCGAGAGCGCTAAAGTCAAAGGAAGCCAAAATAACGATCAGATTTCTAAAAACGGTTTTTTGAGCAACAATGCGGGCGGCATTTTAGGGGGGATATCAAACGGCGAGCCAATTGAGGCAAAACTCTATTTTAAACCCACGCCGTCAATTTTCAAAAAACAAAAGACTATAGATATCCATGGAAATGAAATTGAGTTTGAATTAAAAGGAAGACACGATCCGTGTGTTGCTATTAGAGGCAGTGTGGTTGCCGAAGCTATGACGGCTTTGGTTTTGGCAGATTTGCTTTTGCTTAATACCACTTCCAAACTTGAAAGTGTTAAAAAGGTATATCTTTCATGAAAGAGATTGTTGATTTTATAGTCAATATTGTAGGAGATATGGGCTATACGGGAATCTTTTTTATGATGTTTTTGGAAAGCTCATTTTTTCCTTTTCCAAGCGAAGTCGCTATGATACCGGCCGGTTATTTGGCCAGTAAAGGAGAGATGGATATATTTGCGGCTTTTATAGCGGGTGCCGGCGGTTCTTTAGCGGGCGCACTGTTTAATTATATACTTGGATATAGGCTTGGACGCCCTTTTTTATTAAAATATGGCAGATATTTTTTTATAAAAGAGAGTTCTTTGGAAAAAGTGGAAAAATTTTTTCATAAATATGGATATGCGAGCACTTTTTTTGGAAGATTGGTTCCCGGAATAAGACAGTATATCTCTTTACCCGCAGGCCTTGGGAAAATGAAGCTACTCCAATTTAGTATATACACATTTTTGGGTGCGGGTATCTGGTGCGCTATACTTTTGGCTCTCGGATACTTTTTAGGAGAGAATGAAGAGAAGATTCATCAGGTATTGCACTGGATATTAGGTTTTATAATAGCTGTCATTATAGTAGTTTTTTATTACTATTACAACAAAAACAAAAAAGTTTTTCCCAATTAAAAAAGTGTAGGTTGTAAAGCTTTAAGGCGAAAACTTTTTCTGTGTATTTCGCAAAGACCATATTTTTTGATGAGCTCTATATGCTCTTTTGTAGGATATCCCTTATGTTTACAAAAATTATACTCTGGATATTTAAGCGATAGTTCGCACATTATCTTATCTCTTGTAACTTTTGCTAATATAGAAGCCGCCATTACCTCTTTGATTTTCATATCCGCCTTTATAACCGGTTCTATCTCTTTTACTCCAAATTTTGAGTTTCCGTCGAAAATATATTTATGAGCTTCCAAATAGGAGATTATCTCTTTTAGAGCTTTTGATATACAAAAAGATAGACCTTTCTCATCTATGGTTTTATTATCGATTATTACAATTTTATAGCGGCTTGCATTTTTAATCTTTTCAAAAAGTCTCTCTCTCTTTTTTTTATCTAGTAGTTTTGAGTCGTTGAGTTTATATACTTTTTTTTCAAAAACTACTCCAGCAACTACCAAGGGCCCTGCAAGAGGACCTCGTCCAGCTTCATCGATTCCGCAAATTATCATATTTTATCCTAATTAATATATTTGTTTGAACACTAAAATGTTAATATAGACTTTTGAAAAATTGCAAATTAAACGATGGGTATGAGAATTTAGCCTGGAAACTTTTGATTTTATTCGCCAAATGGTTAAAAACCCTATTTCACTTAAACCCGACTCTTTGGTGAAATTTAGCAATTTTTCAGAGTATTTTCAGTTTCATATTTTTTAGATGACTTCTAACGATTTTTAGTCAAGCTCACTTAAAGCCCACTCATAAAAGGGAAGAACCGTTACAGGTATATCTTTTTCATAAAATTTAAAACTATTTGCTACGCTTAAAACTGTTATTTTATCAATTTTAAGCTCTCTAATATATTTAGACGCACTATCTATTTTTCTCTGTATAGTTACTTCGCTGCCAAAAGGTATGCAAAAAATAACTTCTTGAGACGTTGGAATATAAAAATCTATTAAATCATAATAAAAAATTTCATAATCTCTTTTTATCAGTTCTAAAAAAACCATATTTTCAAAAATCTTAGGGAATTCTTTGGAAAAGCTTAAATAACTTTTAAAAATAAAATCGCAAAGATATATCTTTTTAGAGGCTTTGGGAAAAGAGTATTTTTCTAAAGTAAAGATTATATTTTTTCCTTTTAAAATTTCAAAAAAAGCGTAAAATCTATCTTTTGATATCTTTATTTTTGGTTTTATTTTGGTAAATATATGATAAGGACTGCTTTTGTGACCTTGCATAACTGTAATCTCTTTAAAACATTGCAGTTCTATCTCATCTTTAAAAAAGAGTCTTATCATCTCAAAAAATCTTTCATCTTTTTTAAAATCAGGAAGTTGTGAGATTTCAGGAAAGGTACCGTTTTTTAAAAAATTATTGAAAATTATTTTAATATCTGTCGATTTATCAAAAGCTATATATTCTTCAAAATCCAAAGGATATAGTTTTATATTTTCAAATCCGTCAAGTACTATTGGCTCGGAAGTAGCAAGGATTATCTGCTTTGCTTTTGGGATATAAAAATCTTTTTTAAAGTTGTCTATGGCTACTATCTCGATACCTTTTTTATCAATAAACGACTGTAGATTTTTTTGAATAGACTCTGGTTCAATTCTTATATCATTAAGGTCTAGATATAGACTTTTTTTATCGATTTGTTGGTTAAGATAATCTTTTATCAAAAAGGTTTTGCCACTAAATTTTATACCGTTTATAAGAGTGTGTTTATTGGTAGGGATCGCTTTTTTTCTCTGGATGAACGGAATTTTTTTAGATTTTTTCTCAAAAAAATACTCTAATTGCTCCATGTTTATCCTTTCCTTCTTAGAAGGAAATAAATTCCAAAAATTTTACCATAAAATATTGACTTAATAAAAATTTTCACATATAATTTCCACTCCAAATTGGGCAAAAATTGCCGAGTTCTTTTTACAAGGGAAGTTAATGGAAAAGATAAGACTTAAGCTACGCGCTTACGATCATAGGGTTTTAGATAGAAGTGTTGCAGCTATTGTGGAGGCTGTTAAAAGAACGGGTGCAGAGATTCGTGGACCGATTCCACTACCTACTAAGATAAGAAGATATACAGTTCTTAGGTCACCTCACATCAACAAAGATTCAAGAGAACAGTTCGAAATCAGAATTCATTCAAGACTTATTGACATAGTGTCGGCGACACCTGATACGGTAGATTCGCTAATGAAGTTAGACTTGGCTCCTGAAGTGGATGTAGAAGTTAGGTCAATGGGTCAATAAGGGAGTAGTAGATGGAATTTATAGTAGAAAAAATAGGAATGAGCAGAACTATCAGCGTACCTAGCGTACCTGTCACGCTGCTAAAAATAAAAGATGCTAAAGTTTGTGAAATCCTTGAAGATGGCAGAGCAATAGTTGCATACTCTCAAGGAAAGAAAAGAAACAAAGCTATAGAAGGTCAACAAAAAAAATATGGTCTTCCTGGCGAATTTAATAGGTTTGTAACACTTAAAGTCGCAAATAAAGAGGCGGGCGATATAGATATAAGCGTTTTGGAAAGCGCGAAAAAGATTAAAAGCTCTTTTACCTCAAAAGGTAGAGGGTTCGCAGGTGTTATGAAAAGATGGAATTTCGGCGGAGGTCCTAGAAGCCACGGCTCTAGATTTCATAGACGTACCGGTTCTATCGGTAACTGCGAATGGCCAGGTCGTGTTCAACCGGGACAAAAGATGCCGGGACACTACGGAAATGAGAAGATTACGGTTCAGAACGAAATAGTAAGTTTTGATCCTGAAAACAAAATTTTGGTTATCAAAGGTTCTGTTCCAGGCCCTAACGGAGCACTAGGAAGAATAAGGATAGTAAAATGAGTAAAGCTGTAGTATTGAACGAAAATTTTGAAAAAGAGAACGAAATTGCTCTTCCCAAAAAGTATGAGCAAATAAATCCGCACAACCT
>JALWIX010000026.1 GCA_027082175.1 Campylobacterales bacterium | reverse complement strand
ATAAACGGATTTGAACTTTTGGAAAGTTTAAGAAAAAACAACATCAATACCCCTACTATATTCATAACATCGCTAACCGAAATAGATAGCTTAGAAAAGGGATACGATCTTGGTTGTTGCGACTACATAAAAAAACCTTTTGATCTAAAAGAGCTTAAATTAAGAGTGGCTTCGGCTCTAAAACTTGCCTCTTTAAAAACAAAAGAAGATATTATCGAATTGCCGGAAGGCTATAAATATAACGCAAAATGTTTTACTCTAACAAAGGACGGCAAAGAGATAAACCTATCTAAAACCGAAAAGATGATACTTGACCTTTTTATAAAACATAAAAATCAGGTTGTAACTCCCGAGATGATTATAGAATACGTATGGGAAGATTTCGTTGATCCCGCAAACGTTAGAGTACAGATAAACAACCTAAGAAAAAAACTTGATAAAAATCTTATAAAAAACATCAGAGGCATAGGTTATAAACTTGAAGCTTGAGATAAACGAATCAAAATTTTCACTAAAATACTCCATATTTTACACTCTCGTAGTGCTAGCTATTTTGCTAGTGCCATTTGCTATTTACGATAATTATACCTATAACTTGGAAGAGGTAAAAACCGAAATAGCCCTTAAGAAAAAATCGATACAGATAATAAACGAGATGGAAAAGTTTGACGATAGATATCAAACCACTTTTATCTTTCCTAGATTTAAATCATATCAAGCGGGACTATACGATGAAAACGGCAACCCGATTTTCACCCTCATAAAAAAACCGCTATCTATTTTGGAGTTTAAACCCGGATACCATAAATACGGAAATTATAGATACTACGTTACGGAGTTTAAGGATGATAGATATTTTGGAGCGAAATATCTAGTGGTAGGAACGGAGTTTAATATCTACACAATTTTGTTAAATATTTTGCTAATTTTCCTCTCTATCATTACCGTTACCTTTATCCTCTCGTTTATCATACTTAAAAATTTCTCCAAACCCTTTAAGGAGATAAACAAAGCCTTAGACGATTTTATCAAAGATTCTATGCATGAAATAAATACGCCCTTATCTATAATAAACATAAACATCGACCTTTTTTCGGAAAAGTTTGGAAAAAACAGATATCTCTCCAGGATAAAATCGGCGGCAAAGATACTCTCATCTCTCTATGACGATATGAACTATCTCATAAAAGAGCAGACCATAAACAGAGCAAAGAAAAAAAGGATAAACTTTAGCGAATTTTTGAAAAAATCGGTAGATTACTTTACCGATATCGCCGAGCTAAAAGATATAAAGATAAAAACAGATATTGAAGATGATATCTTTATAGAGTTTGTTCCGGCAAAACTTCAAAAGATTATAGACAACAATCTCTCAAACGCTATAAAATACTCCAACGAAGGAGGAGAAGTTATCATCACTTTGAAAAAAGAGAAAGATAAGATTATTTTGGGGTTTAAAGATTTCGGTATCGGTATAAAAGAGCCGGATAAAATCTTTTCAAGATACTATAGAGAAGATATCACAAAAGGAGGATTCGGCATAGGACTCAATATAGTCAACAAAATCATTATTGAAGAAAATATTAAAGTCAATATCGTATCTTCCCCTGGCAAAGGTAGTTACTTCGAGTATATATTTCCTATAAAATCTCAAAAACTATCATAATTTTTTCTAATTTTACACTATTTTTACACTATCTTGTCATAATATTGTCATAAAAACAAAAAAAGGCGTTATCATGAAAAGAGTATTGAAAATAGCAGCTTTATACGCAATTGTAACATACCCGCTCTTTTCTCAATCAATGATAGGTACACAACACGATCTTAGCACAGGTATAGGCGACAACGACGAAATATGCGTATATTGCCATACGCCGCACGCCGCAAACGCTTCCTACGGCGCGCCGCTTTGGAATAAACCAAATATCAACACCTCTTTTACTATGTATGGCGCGACTACTTCGGGAGTCGCCGGACAAACATTAGCCGGTACGGCTACCGATCCCTCTCCCACAGGCGCGACTCTTGCCTGTCTTAGCTGTCATGACGGCATTAGCGCTATGAATAGCGTAGTAAACGCGCCAGGATCGGGAGGATATAACCCTAACGGAACATATATAGGCAACACTAACGCAAATCCAAAAGATATGCCAAACGCCGAAGAGATAGCAATAGGTCTATATGGCGACTTAACAAATGATCATCCTGTATCTATTCCTTACGTTGAGGGAGTTGCTGGACTAAAACCAAAAAATACTCAAATAACCGGCTGGAACAACGCGACTACTATAAACGATCTGTTAAGAGATGGCAAAGTGCAGTGTGTTAGCTGTCACGACCCTCACGATCCCACATACGGCAGATACCTAAGATACTCAAACTCCGGCAGTCAGCTCTGTATGACTTGCCATGAAAAGTGATCTCTACCTAAATTTTACTGAGATCACTTTTAAGCCTACGTTTAACAGAATAGTTCACATTTTCTAACTTAAACTTTTAACAACTCCATTTTTGCTCAATTTAAAATGTTCCTAAGTGAAATTTTTAAATTTTAAGAGCCGTTGCATTATAAAAAATGGCTTACTTAGGCAAATTTAGAGCCGATACATAATAACAATTTTATGTTATAGGTATAAAAGTTTTTACACCTGCAAAAGACTATAAAAGAAAAAGAGGGTGTATAAATAAAGACAGTTTTATAATCAATCACGCTTATATAAAAAATCAAAAAAAATGTTAAATTTTTACACTATTTTTACAAATATTTGTTACTATTTTTTTTGAAAAGGATATTTAACCATAAAGGAGTTGACATGAGAACAAGAAAAATCGCAAAAATTGCGGCGGCTTTAATATTAACGGTCGGAACAACTTCAGCGTTAGCTGTTATAACTAACAGTAAACACGACCTATCATATACAGGAAGTGGTACTATTAAAGCGGCACAAGGCCAAAACAACGACGAGATATGCGTTTACTGCCATACTCCACACGCGGCAAATACGGCATTTGCAGGCGCGCCGCTTTGGAACAAAAACGACCAAAACGCAAATCCCACATATACGATGTACGGCACTACCGTAGCAGGTACAACAACAGATAATCAGCCTAATGCTCCTTCATTGGCTTGCTTAAGTTGTCATGACGGCGTAAGCGCTATCAACTCTATCGTAAACGCGCCTGGCTCTGGAGGATACGTAGCAACAGGTCAATACGTGGAATTTAACTCAACTACGGCAGGAACAGGTTTTACAATGCCTGCAGGCGTAACTCAAATAGGACAAGACTTGACAAACGATCACCCGGTGTCTATACCTTATACAGTAGGTGCCGCTAGCCTAAAAGATACCGCTACGGCGCTTCCAGGCACGTGGAACGGCGCTACGACAATAGGCGAACTTTTAAGAAACGGAAAGGTTGAGTGCGTTAGTTGTCACGATCCGCATGCCGGCGAAAATCCGACTTTCCTAAGAATGTCAGGAGGAAATACGAGCAGTCAGTTGTGTTTAGCTTGTCACGATAAGTAACAATAAACTCTTTTTCTTAGGTACGGCTACGGCCGTACCTTTTTTTTTGCTCTTTTTTTTACTTATCCGTTATATTTTTTTAAAAAAGTAACAGATAAGTAAAAGTTATAGTTATGTCACGCCGAAAATTGCCTCTGCCATCTCAATTTGATATAATCTAAATAAATTTAAATATGGAGGCGCTATTTGAAAAAAGTAAAACTAGTTTTATGGTTTTTATATGTAACTTTTATATTAACAGGCTGCACTTCGCAAAAACAAGAAGAGATTAAGATAGTAATGCCACCGCCTCCCGAAGAGCCTAGACTCTTTTATATTACAAGTTACAGAGGAGAGGCGAACTTCGTTAAAAATAACGCTCTTGACGCTTTTTTGGGAGAGCAGCAAAAAGGGCTTGGAAGAAATCTTTTCAAACCTTACGGTGTTGCGGCTAAGGATGGAGTTATATACGTAACAGAGACGGCAATGGCGTTAGTTTTCGTTATAGACCCCAAGAACAAAAAAGTCTCTTTCTTAGGAGAAAAGCCTCCCGGAAAACTTGCATTGCCGGTAGGGATAGCTATAGATTCAAAAGGGATCGTTTACGTCTCTGACTCTAAACAAAAAAAGGTGTTTGGTTACGATAAAAAAGGCAATCTTGTCTTTGCTCTTGGAGAAAAAGGGGAGTTTAGAAGACCTTCCGGGATAGCCATAAACAACAATCTTAACAGACTCTACGTAGTTGATACCAAATCTCACAACGTAAAAGTGTATGATCTTAAAACAAAAAAACTGCTTTTTGAGTTTGGAAAAAGAGGCAAAGAAGAAGGAGAGTTCAACTTTCCTACCAATATTGCCATAGATAGAGAAACCAACAACGTAGCGGTCGTAGATACGCAAAATTTTAGAGTTCAGATATTTGACAAAGACGGGGAGTTTTTAACAAAGTTTGGACGACTTGGAAACGTTCCCGGGATGTTTGCTAGGCCAAAAGGCATAGGCATAGACTCCGAAGATCATCTCTACGTTGCCGACGCCGCGTTTAACAACGTTCAGATATTTGACGAGCAAGGAAGATTGCTCCTCTTTTTCGGGGGCGCCGGTTTTGACCCGGGAAAATTTTACCTACCCGCCGGCATATATGTTGACGAAGAGGATAGAGTCTATATCGTGGACTCCTTTAACGCAAGAGTACAGGTGTATCAGTATGTAAGCGAAAAGTGGAAAAAAGCAAATCCTAAAAAGTATAAAGAGTTAAAAGAGTACAAAAAAAGAGATAAAAAAAATGAGGAAAACAAAAAGGATAAATAGATATGAAAAATTTTTTTAAAATATTTGCTCCGATTATAGCTGTTAGTATCCTTTTTGCGCAAAACCAAGACAAAGAGGTAATAGCTAAAGTAAACGACTATAACATAACAAAAAAAGAGCTAGATATCCAAGTTCAACTCCTTATACCAAGAAACTTTATACACTCAAACGTGTCGGATGAGAAAAGAAAAGAGCTTGAAAAAGAGGCTCTAAAAGATCTCATAAACAAAAGAGTATTGCTTGACTACGCAAAAAAGAGAGGTTACAAAGTATCGAAAAAAGAGCTAAAAAAAGCGGAAAAAAGGTTTATAAAAGCCTACGGAAACAAAGATAACTTAAAAAGAAGACTCAAAATCTCAAATATGAGCTATGAAGAGTTTTTAAAAGGGTTAAAAGAGGACCTACTCATAAGAAAACTTTACGATAAAGAGGTTAAAAGAGAGTTTAGCGAAAAAGAGTTAAAAGAGTATTACGAAAAAAACAGATACAAGTTTAAAATGCCTCCAAAACTAAAACTAAGACTTATCTACTTAAGAAACGATCCCACTGATCCTAAAGGTAGGCAAAAAGCTCTAAAAAGAGCCAAAGAGGTTATGGAAAAACTCAAAAAAGGGGAGGATTTTTCGGAACTTGCTAGAAAATACTCAAACGATATGACAAGAATCAAAGGCGGAGATATGGGTTTTATACATCAAGGAATGCTTGAAGAGCCTATCGAAAAAGAGGCTATGAAACTAAAAGAGGGAGAGATAAGCGAGCCTATAGAGACTATAAAAGGCTTTTATATCATCAAACTTGAAAAAAGAACTCCCGAAAAACTCTTTGCTTTTGATGAGATAAAAGAGAAACTAAAAAGGGAACTAAAAGCAAAAGAAGAAAAAAAGAGAATGGAGGAGATACTAAAAAGAGCGAAAAAAGAGTCGAAAATAGAAGTTTACGCCAAAAATCGGTAAGATAGATGAAGAGACTGCTTTTTGTTGCCGTTACTATATTGTCTATTGTATATATTTCCGCTCTTCAGGCTAAAAACTATTACGGTAAACTCTCATATACCGTAATGCTTGACAATACCGAAAACGCTACAAGTAAAACCGAAAAGAGTTCCTATATACAAAATTATGAACTAGGTTATACTAGTTTTATATATAGTCCATACCTTCTAACATACGATTTAGGATATGGATTGCTTATAGACAACTCTAAATCGACGGTAACAAGCTTAGACAACTCGTATACCGTTGAAAGCGACGTAAAAAATATCAACTATAGATTTTACGCAGATATCATCAAAAAGTCTAATTACCCTTTTACGATTTATAAAGAAAAAACGGAATCTCCAGTGTGGAATATCCAAGCCGGTAGTTCATTGCTATCAACATACAATTTAGACGCTCAAGGCATAAGAGGAAGAGTAAAAACCGACTTGATAAATATCGGTTACGCATATAGAGACTCTACTTCCGAACAGACTACGGCTTTTTCTTACGAGAATCAAAAAAGAAAAAAGTTTTTACTGACGTTTAACAAAGAGTTTGAAAAAAACATTAACGCAAGCTTGACTCTAGAACATCAAAA
>JALWIX010000025.1 GCA_027082175.1 Campylobacterales bacterium | reverse complement strand
CAGCTGCAACTCCCAAATTCATACCCAAATTTACGCCTTCTGCTCTAAATCTCTCTTTTAAAAGCCTAACTCCACGTTGTGCTAACTCACTCATCCTAAGCCAAATATCGCTATCAAGATTTTCAAGGTTGTCAATATGAATATGAGGAATAATCATAAAGTGTCCGGGAGTATAAGGGTATTTGTTCATCACTATAAAACAGTTCTCATCTCTATATAAAACATGATTTTTATCATCCATCTGTGGATTTTGACTAATATGACAAAAAACACATCCTTTTAACTTTTTATCTTCTGTTACATATTCGCTTCTCCATGGAGCATAAAGTATATCTAACATTTTGTTTCCTTAAAGTGTAAGTTTCACCAGCTGAGGAAAAAGTATCAAAATCAAAAGCGCCAACAGCTGAATCAATATAAACGGAACAACCCCTTTATAGATATCTTTTGTACTTACAAGTTTTCCGGCTGCTCCTTTTAGGTAAAAAAGAGCAAAACCAAAAGGCGGCGTTAAAAAACTAGCCTGAAGGTTCATAGCTATCAAAATGGCAAACCAGATAGGATCGATACCAAAAGTATGGATAATTGGCACAAAAAGCGGAACTACTATAAAAGATATCTCTACAAAATCGACAAAAAATCCAAGTAAAAATATGGCGGCCATTGCTATAAAGATAAAGAGCCATTTATCGCCGATATCTTGACTGAAAAAGTTGTGCACAAGCTCTCCTCCGCCAAGCTCGTTAAAAACCAGACTAAATGCGGTAGCACCTATCAAAATAGCAAAAATCATAGCGCTAAGTTTGACGGTTTCAACAGTTACGTATTTGAGCATAGAAAAGGAAAAACTCTTATTGAATATCGTTAAGATTAATGCACCTACTACACCCATCGCGGCAGATTCCGTAGGAGTAGCTATACCAGCAAAGATGGAACCTAAAACCGCAAAAATAAGTATAAAAGGAGGAATGATGGAAACTATAAGCTCTTTTTTAGAAGGTTTTCTCTCCAGTTTCACCGGAGGCGCCGCATCTTTTTTTATGTTGGAGTATAAAAAGATATATAAAAGATAGAGTGTTACCAACAAAAGTCCAGGAACTACCGCGGCTTTAAAAAGATCCCCCACACTTATGCTCATAACGTCGCCTAAAATAATCAAAACGATAGATGGCGGTATTATCTGCCCCAATGTCCCACTAGCCGCTATAGTTCCCGTTGCTAACGATTTGTCGTAACCATATTTTAGCATTATGGGAAGACTTATGATACTCATCATTACAACACTAGCTCCAACAATACCAGTTGCAGCGGCCAATATGGCTCCAACAATAACTATGCTAGCGGCTAATCCCCCTCTTATCTCTCCAAAAACTGCTCCAAGGTTTTCTAGAAGATTCTTTGCCAAATCGCTTTTTTCCAAAATAAGCCCCATTAAAATAAAAAGAGGTACAGCCATCAAAGTAAAATTTTGCATAATCCCGTATATTCTCATAGGAAGCATTTTAAAAATCTCAAGCGACAAATCATAATCTATAAAAGCAAACAAAATTCCCACAAAACCAAAAGCAAAAGCCACTCTAAAACCGCTCATCAAAAGCACTAAAGATAGTAAAAACATCAAAATAGACGGTTCCAACAGATAGTAAAAGTCAAAATTCAATAAAAACAAAATAGCGACAAAAACTGCAAACGAAAAAAATAAAAATTTAGGATTTTGGATCTTTTGGTAAGACTTTATAATCTCAGAGACCGCTTGCAAAAAGAGTAAAAAAGCTCCTAAAATAATGGCAGATTTTATAATATACCTACAACAAAGCCCGCCCGGATCACTTGAAGCTTCCTTTTGTAGAAAACTTTGCATAGCAAAATCGTATCCGAAATAGGCAATCAACATAGAAAATGGTATTATCAAAAACAGATTGTCCAAAATGTTAATATACTCTTTTGTTTTTTGAGAAAATTTTTCAAAAAAGATATCTACTCTAACATGTTTATCGTGTTTTAAAGTATAAGCTAAAGCAAGTAAAAAACTTAGATCGAAAAGATGCCACTCAAGCTCTTGTAAAGTGATAGAGCCTTCTTGAAAAAGATAACGCATAAAAGCGTCAAAAAATACTAAAAAAGCTAAAAAAAAGAGTAGTATAGCCGAAATAGAAGCAGATGCTCTATTTAGATTATCAATATAATAGGAGAGTTTTAAAAGCGCCTTTTGCACTACTTCATCCTTTTTTTAAAATAGTTTTCAAAAAATTTTTGCAAAGCCACTATAACTAAAACTAGTACTACAATAGCGGCAAATTCAATAAAAAAGTTTTTAATATCTTCCAATATTTTTCCTTATATAGTTTGACATCGGATATTAGAAATTAGTGTATCGGTATATTTGTATATTGGCGTATAAGTTTTTTTCTATCTTTTTCCCAATATACCAATACACTAATAACTAAAATACAACAAACTACAAATAAGCCGGCGTGTCGTTACTAAAAAGTATCAAATCACCGGACTTAGTTTGTTCGGCCAAAATGTTTTGGAGTTTTGATTTGTCATCAACTACTATTTTTTTCGCTCTTTTTATATTACTGTTTAAAACCTCTCTATTAATTTTACCGGTAATTAAAACTAGATCAAAAACTTCGTCAATCTTTTTTGCAAGTTTTTCGTTTGCCTCTTTTGTCGATTCTACGATTCCTGGAGTTACCAAAACTTTCCTTCCTTCGTAACTCTTAACAAGTTCGTATGAGCCTATCATCCCCTCAAGATTTCCGTTAAAACTATCATCTATGATGATTTTTCCTCCGGCTTCTATCTTTTGGAGTCTATGCTCTACCGGTTTTAACTCTTTTACCGCTTCTACAATATCGTCGATTTCCATTCCCAACTCTTTTGCCGCCAATACTGCCGCCGCAACATTTACCGCGTTAAATCCGCCAAGAATAGGCGCTTGAATGTGGTGATTTTCTCCTTCTACCTCTAAATCGAAACAGATACCACTTAGATCTGCTTTTAGGTTTTTTATATTTTGTCCAAACTTTATAAAATTTTCTTTATTTTTGATAGGAATTTCATAATAGACAAAAGCTTTTTTTAATCTTTTTGAAGCTAAAAGTTCAAGTTTAGTAGCGATAATATTCTCTATCGTTTTAAAGTATTCTATATGTTGTGGGCCAATTTTTCCTATAATGGCATAATGATGATTTAAAAAAGAGGCAATTTCGTAGATATCTCCCCTCTCTCTAGCTCCGGCTTCTACAATATAGATTTGAGTATCTTTCGGTAAAGTCTCATTTATATCTTTTAAGATGCCTCCTATCGTATTTACGCTTCTAGGAGTTGAATAAGTTTTATACTTTTTAGAAAGAATCTGCCTCAAAAAATTTTTAATACTTGTCTTTCCGTAGCTCGCGGTTATAGCAACGATAGTAGGCTCTATCTCGTCTAGTCTCTTTTTAGCCTCGTTTTTATACATCATAAAAAGAAACTTTTCTATAAAGTTTGAAACAATTAGAGCAAATGCCAACGGCAAAATGGTGCTGAAAACTTTACACTCAAATTTTGCCAAACAGAGCATATCCAAAAAGAGTGTAAAAAAGAGAAGCGCTATAAAAAACCTTTTTACTCTCGCGGTTAATACCAGCTTTTTATCAAGTTTTTTCTGCCACAGATACAAAAGAGTTATATAGGGTATCAACAGAATAAAAATATATTCTCTTAAAGCATAATAGGCAAATAGGGGGAAAAGAAAAAAAAGAATATGAAGATATGGGTTATGATGATGTAAAATCACTCTTTTTAATCTATAGTTGTACCATTGAAGATTGAGTATAAGATAGAAACCGAGTGAAAAAGTAAAAATAATATGTTCTATAAAATGCAAAAGCTCAACCATAAAAAACCTTTTATTAAAATTAACGGATTATTTCAAAATCGCCGTTATATATCTCACCAATTTTTTCTATATCTATATTGTCAACCCTTGCTAGAGGAGGACCCTTTTTCAAAGCTTTCAAAAACTCTTCAAACTGCTCATCTTTTAAGGTGGCTACCACTTCCACTCTCCCATCTGAAAGATTTCTAACATAACCGCCGATATCTAGATTATCCGCCACCTCTTTAGTATATTTTCTATACCATACGCCCTGGACTCTTCCACTTATTAAAAATCTATACGTTTTCATAACTGTCCTCTATCATTTTTGATATAAAATCACTATTTTGCAAAAAGAAGTAATGGTCTCCTTTTAAAGGATAAAAACTACTTTTTCTTATCAAAGAGGCGATTTTTTCACCACTTTTTAAAGATGTAGCTCTATCTTCTTCTCCCCAAAAGATTAAAACCTCCCCCATATACTTTTCAAAAAAGGAAGAGAAATCCTCATCTACTACGTTTTTGAAAGTTTCATACATATTTTCACTCATCCGTTTAGCATCTTTTGAAACAAAAAAATCTCTAATTTTTTTCCCGCCAAATGGTTTTAATAGTTTAAATAGAGTGATTTTTGCTCTTACTTTCAGAGGTTTTTTTTCCAAGATTCCCGCGCTGCTAAGAAGTACCAAAAGTTTAGGATTTAAAAGAGTGGCGACTTTTCCACCGAAAGAGTGACCGACAATTATATCTTTCTTAAAACCGGACTCTTTCAAAAAAAGTTCTATTATATTAGCGTAATCTTTGGTTTTTAAAACTTCGTTATTTGGCGACTTACCAAATCCAGGCATGTCTATATAAATGTGCCTAAAATTTTTTAAACTATTTTTAAAGGCCGATTTCATTACTTCTTTATTACTACCCCAACCATGAAGGAAAATTATATCTGCTCTTCCTTTTAGATTATCTATCTCATAACTAATATTAAACTTTTTCTCTTTATAAACAATCTCTTTTAAAGCCAATATATACCTCAATCTTTTTTTAAATTTTATCAAAGAAACCCTTGATTAGACGTAAATCGATTCCCATCTAAAAAAATTGCTAAATTTTTATAATCTATTTCATTTAAATATGGATTTAAAATTAAATAATATTAACACGGAAAGAAAATTGAAGTGTGGCATAGCTGTAAGCCTTGCCCACTATTGTTTTCTTAAAAAAATCTTACAAATTTACACTTACAAAACATCGATTTTATGGTATTCAATTTTTTTTAAGTTTACTTATGTAAACTTTAATTGACCAAAAAGGTATGTCCCTTGGTATGTCCCTTTTTATATTACACGGCAAAGGACACGGCAATGCCACGAAAAAAGCTTATAAAAACAAAATATATAGGTGTTTATTACTATGAGAAAAATAAGAAAAAAATATATGTAATAAAATTTAAAATGGATAATATTGTAAAATCAAAAACTCTTGGAAGTTCGCCAGAATGGACACCTAGAATTGCTTATGAATATAGAGAAAAGATTATTAAAGAAGAAAAAAATGGTATCAAAAAGAGCATACTTTTAGGGGACATACTTGATGTTGCTTGGGAAAAATATCTTGAACTACGAAAACCATCATTATCTACAAGTTGGTATAAAGCTAATATATATTACTACAATAAACATATATCTCCAGTTTTGGGCAAAAAGAAGGTGTCACAAATAAAAAAAGAAGATATTCAAAAAATTATAAACTCATTGCTCCATAAAGGATACAAGCCAAAGAGTGTTAAAGATATAAGAGATATTTTAAGAACTTTTTACAATTATCTCAGAAAAGATAGCGGGGATAAGTCAATCTATAATCCTGCTGAATTTGTTGAGCTACCAAAATTTGATAACAAAAGGGTATTGCAAATAAATTTAGATAAGGCAAAAAGACTATTTAGAACTATCATAACTTATCCAAATATAAAATATAGAACAATTTTTATCTTTTTGCTTCACGGCAGAAGAAAATCTGAAGTATTAAATATGAGATGGGAATATATAAATTTTAAAAAAAACGAATATATAGTACCATTTGAAGTTAATAAAATTAGAAAAACAATACAATACCCACTAACTGATTTGCTAAAAAAAGCATTAAAAGAGTATGGCATAAAAAATGAAGGATACATATTCCCAAACAAATTCGATGAAGAAAAGCCTGCAAGCAAAGGTGGCGGTATGGATTACCACTGGAAGAAAATAAAAGCACTTGCTGGACTTGAGGATGAAGATATAGTAATTCACGACTTAAGGCATTTACTCGGATATATAAGCGTAAATAGTGGATTACCGTTAGAGATGATAGGAAAAGCATTAGGTCATCAAAATATAGCTACTACTAGACGATACTCTAATGTACAGGTAGAAAGTGCAGCCAAAGTTTTGGAGAATTTTGGGAGCGTTATAAATTCCGTGTCAGTTGGATAGTTAGATAAAATAAAGAGAAAGGACTGACATGGAAGAATTTGATTTTAACAAAGCAGTAAAAGATTTGCTTGCAGGGAAGAAGATAAGTGGTA
>JALWIX010000024.1 GCA_027082175.1 Campylobacterales bacterium | reverse complement strand
AAGATATGAAAATACAGGAAACTTTGATTATTCAAAGGCAGGACCTCAACTTTAACTAAAACGGCGCTAAATAAGCGCCGTTTTAACTCTCTTTTGAAAAAAGAGAGTAAATTCCAAAAATCTTCTCTTTTCCCGTTAAAATATAATTTAGCTCATAATAGTTATTGACAATATACTCTAAATCCTCAATACTCTCATTGTCAGACGCTATCAACAGTTCGTCCTCAGGCTCTATTTTTAGATTTTCGTCTGGCATAAGATATATTTTATTTTTTCTTTTTAATAACAAAAAGACAATTTTTGTAGACTTAGTGTAGTCTTCTCTTGAACTTTTTAGATGATATAGTCTTATATCCTTGCCTTTCTCAAGCTCTTCATATAGAGCGTACGCATTATCTCTAGTTAGTTTCATTTCGCTCAAAATCGGATTTTCTCCTATAGTTTTTTTAACTATATCCACTACTTTTTTACCCCATTCGTCATCTTGAAGACGAATAAGTTTTATAAACCTATTAGCAAGAGGTCTAGCTATGAAATTAAACGTGATGTCCGCTAAAATTTGTTCAAGAATATAGACCTTATCAATCCTTGCTGCTTTAAAAATACTTACGTCATCTAGACTGTTTTCTCGAGCTATAGTGTATATGTTAGGATTTAACTTTTTAGCGGTAGATAGAATAGTCAAATTTATAAGATCATCTTTTGTGGCGGCAATTATGGCATTTGCTTCTTTGATACCGGCTTTAAGTAAAGTTTCTATATCTTCGGCATCTCCATAAATAGAACTCTGTTTCTCTTGCTGATAACGTTCTGAAACTATATCTATAAATACAGTCTCTATTCCGGCTTTTTTTAGCCAATACTCCAATGCATGTCCCATTCTGCCGTATCCGCATATAATATATTTGCCATATGGCAATACTTCTCTTTTTTTTATTTTCAAAATATGGCCAAAAACCCACATTTCTAAAACCCATATATGCGGTTTGGTTAAGGCGATATATATTCTTTTAGAGATTATTTTAAATGGATTTTCTATATGTTTTATACCTATATTTTGCAAATGTTCCGTATGCTCTTTGGTTGTAGATTTTACGATAACATTGACTTTTTTATTTAAAAGCTTACTTAAAAGAGCAACTTTGGCATTTTTTGCGTCATCTTCAAAAAGCGCGATAACCGCGCGACAATTTTTTTTATGAATACCTGAAATTTTTAAAATATTTGGGTCTGTGGCCTCCGCGGCTATTGCGGGAACTTCCGGATTGAAGCTCTCTAGCTCTAGTTCGTTTACCTTCTCTTCGTTTTTATCTATTACTACTACCCTTATTCCCTCTTCGTTTAATCGATGGATAATATTTTTTGTAACGTTGTTGTAACCTAAAATGATAATAAACTCCTCAGTTAGAGCTTCTACTTTATTTCTGTATTTTGTTATAGCTATTTCGCGAGCAAGTTTTTTGTCTTGAATAAGGGCTATAATAGTACCTATCCCGTAAAACCAGCCAACTACGGTTAGATATATACTTGCGCTCACCCACATTCTTTGCGGATAAGTAAATTCGTAGGGCGTTTCTCCAAAACCTATAGTAGTCGCCATATAACTTACAAAATAGAAGGCATCGAAGAAATTCATGTGGTAAGGATTTCCGTTTGCGTCTTTTCCTTCTATAAGCATAAGTCCTAAAATGGAGATAGAAAAGGTTATAATAATTACTAAAAAAGGTATCCGCATTCTGCGGATAATGATCCATGCCGAATTGGACTGCATATTACCTCTTAGATTTTAGAGTATCGCCGATAAAAAGAAGTACTGATACTATGTTTGCTAAAAGAGCTCCTCCCGAGAGGGATATTATGGCGGTGGTAGCCTCAACGTTAAGACCTCCAAAAGAGTGTTCCGCTATAGCCCAGACGCTAGCGCTTGCTATTAGCTGAATATCCGCCACTAAACTTGTCGCTAGCAAAACAGAGCCAAGTTGAGTCTTATCACCAAATTTTAAAATCGTTGCGATTAGATTGACTATAATAGCCGCAAAAAGCTCATAAGCGCTATGTTGCTCAATAATTGTTGGATCTCCGTAAAAAAAACCGAAATTTAATGTCATCGCCAAAATAAAAAAGAATCCGGAAAGAACTTTTTGAATATTCATCAATTTCCTTTTTAGATTTTATCAATCTGTATAGTTTAAGACTTGAATGCTTATTCTTTAATTAAAAAAAGATAGATTAGCCTTTATACTCTAAAACGTTTTTTTGGTTAATCAACGAAAGAAGCCTCTCCTCTTGCTCTTTAGTGAGATTGCCGCTACTTAGGGCGTCTATAAGTTTTTCCGCCATTTTGGCTTTTATCTCTTTCTCTTTCATCTCCTTTTGAAGTCTCATTTTTTCTCTCTCGATGGATATTTTATTTTCTTGATATCTTTTAAAAAGGATATATATAAGTATGAGCACACCAAAACCTAAAACTGCAAAGAGAATTAAAGCTGTTTGCGTAATGGAGTTGGCTTCAGATTTTGCTTGAAGTTCAAGTTTAGTCTTTTCAAGTTCTCTTTGGCTTTTGATCTTCTCCATCTGAACTTTTGCTTGAGATTCAATCTTTTTGGTTTCGATTGCCTTTTTCATCTCAATCATCGCTATCTCTTTTTTTGTTTTAGCCTCAATTTTACTATTTTTTTCCGATAATATTTTGGCGTTTAAAATCTCGCTTGCGTACTTTTGTTTTTTATTGTCTATTACTATCGGTTTTTGATTCGTATTTTCGCAACCTAAAATCAATATAGCAATGACACAGTAGATTATAAATCTCATAAGCGCTCCTTATTGTTGCCAATTGATAAAGCGTATAATACCATATCATCGCTATGTAAAAAATTTTTGACTTCATCATCATAGTATGCTCCAATTCCGCTACATCCTATTTGGATATATTCGCTTGAAAGATAACATCTCTGTCCAATAAGTCCGGCTTTTTGGTAGAGAGACTGATAATTTTTAGCGTTTGATGTGAGAAAAAACGTTACGGCGCTATCGCCTCCTAGAGCTTGCTCTAAACACAAATATCTAGCTATTTGGCTAAAGTCTCCCTCTTTAAGCAACTCTTTGTTTTTATAAAGACCTTGCTTCATACCTGAAACTTTGTTGACTATATAATAGATTTTGACTTTTTCATCGCAATCAGAGGGTATCGGTTCAATCATAGTTTGATATATATACTCAAACTCTTCAGATTTTATAGGCGATTTAGAAAACTCTCTAATGCTTCTTCTATTTAAAATAGTTTCAAAAAATCTCTCTTTGTGAAAATTGAATTTAGGAAATCTATACTCTTTTTTGCAATTTTTAAGTCTTAAACTCTCAATATAGCTTTCCTGAATAAGTTCATTTTTCTCAAAAGTTTCCGTAGGCTCTACAAAAGGCAAATTTAGTTTAAAAAATTTAGCCTCTCTTTTTTGAGGTATTCCTACTTTGGCTCCAGATAGAAAAAACTCTCTATCTTTAAACCCAAACTTTTCATTCAAGATTTTTTTGTCAAAATCGTATAAAATAAAAAAAGCATGCTCATATAGATAACAACTTGCCTCCAATGCCCCAAGAACATGCCCCGTATCTAAAAGAGCGTATCTAAACGCTCTTGAAGAGTATTTCCAACTTGAGCGAAAATATACAGATGAAAAGAGAAACAAAAAACCCTTTATCATTCTTTTATCTTTAAGATGAAACTCTACTCCCTCTTCATCTATTATCTCATGTAAAAGTCTTACTGCGTTTTCAGCAGGAGAGAAATGGTAAATTCCGTTTTTAAACCCTTCTACATCTCTTGCTTGAAAATAGATTTCTACAGGGTATAGAGCTCCGGCGCTAGGAACGGTTCTTAAGTAGTATTCGACTCCGGGATAAACTTTTTTTGCTGTTATTCCTCCTATTAGATATATGAATCTATCTATTTTATTATCTAGTTCTAGTCTTTTTACAGCAAAAGAGTTTGGATAAATTTTAAAAGTTTTAGGCATTTTTGACCATTCAAGTTGGCGCGCGCCGCTTCTTACGGATAAATATGTATGTTTTGTAGCTTCATGATAGGAGTTTGTCATAGTTTGATTCCAAAACAGTTTTTACTTTTTTAAAATTTTCAATATTTTCAGATGAACACTTGTTAATATAAACTATATATTTTTGATAATTTTTCCAAACTTTTCTTGCCTGCGCCTTTTTGCCTCTCTTTATCAATTCAAAAGACACTGAAGCGTTTATAAACGCTTTTAACAAAAGAGTATCTGGATTTTTCTCTTTTCTGTTTGGAAACCATACCTCTTCCAAAACTTCATGGGCGTCATAATATTTTTCTTTTTCTATAAGTCTTATGAAAAGTTCGCATCTTTTATCCATTCGTAGCCTTTTTTTGATTCATTTTAGGCTGATTTGGTGCAATATTGTATTATTTTCTTGTTTTAACAAAGAGAATTTAACTCTATTTTATCTGTAGTTTTTCCAAAAGTCCTTCAATATTTTTAAGAGTCAGTTTTTTTCTTTCTACCTGTAAAATTCCATCTTTTTTCAATTGCTGAATATGTCTGTTGACAACATGCCTAACGGTGCCTATAAGACTAGCTATCTCTTCATGAGGAAGATCATGAATCAGTTTTAGCTTACCGCTATTTCTTAAATCTAGATTTTTTAAAAAGAGCCTTATAAGCCTGGTAGATGTATCAAACAGAGACAACTCAACAGCCAAATTTTCTAAATTTCTCAGATTTTTTGCGATATATGGCATAAATATTTTGTTAAATTCGGGATTTGAATATATTAGATTTCTGACTGTCTCTATCTTTACTTCGAAAACTTTGCAATTGTCTAACGCGTAAGTTAATACTTCATGCGGTTTGTTGTCCAAAAGAGGTATGATGTCAAACATATCTCCTGATGAAAGTATATGGATAGTCTGCTCTTTTGCATTCTCAGGATTTATTTGGGAGACTTTTAGTCTTCCTTCTAAAATGATATAGAAATATTTTAATGTATCTTCCGAATTTAAAGGGTAAGAACCCTTAATAAACTCTTTTACTCTTCCGTTTTGTTTAAACGCAGCAAAGAGATTTTCCTGTAAATTTGAAAAAACCGGTAAATTCTCTATATTCATCAAAAATCCAATCCGAAACTTCCAAAATTTGCGATATTGGGATTTTGATACCCAAATTTTGCAGCCCAGCTTTGTAGCATCATAATATCTGTTTTAGGATCAATTCCTTGCGGGCATACTTCCGTACAGTTGCCGCAAAGAGTGCAATCCCAGATACCATTTTGTAAAATAGCTTCTATTTTCTCTTTTTTCTTTGTTTCTCTTTTATCAACTACATATCTATAGTTTCTTGTAAGCGCAAAGGGACCTAAAAAGTCTGGATTTGTCTCAAAAACGGGACAGGAACTATAACAAGAAGAGCAAAGGATACAGTCGCTTTGTTTCTTTGTCATTTTCTCATCTTCTTCATTCATAAAAACTATGTTTTGTTCTGAAAGATATGTTTTTGCCCTCTTTAGAGTCTCTAGTGGCTTTTTCATATCAACTATTAAGTCTCTTACTACTTCGGAAGCTTTCAAAGCTTCTATCTTATCGCCATCTTTTACTCTATATTCGCAGGCCAAGACCTCTTTTTCATTAACTCTAACTGCGCAACTGCCGCAAACTCCGCTTCTACACCCTTTTGAAAAGGTCAATGTGGAATCCAGCTTGCTTTTTATGTGTTCAAGCGCTTCTAATAGGGTTAAGCCTTCGGGTATCTCATAGCTCATAAAGATATATTTTGGTTCGAAATGAGGATGATACCTTCTTATTTCGATTTTCAAAAACGCTCCTTAATTATTTAATATGAAATATTACTAAAATATTTGTCAAAAAAGCTAATTTTTAATCTTCTTAAAATCCGCGCACAAAACGCCGTCTTCTTTCCAAGTTATCGTATGGGCAAGAAACTTCTCATCATCTCTTTGAGGATAATCTACTCTAAAATGAGCCCCTCTGCTCTCATTTCTGCTTATCGCACTTACAAGTATTGTTTCCGCAAGCTCTATCATATTGCCAAACTCTATAAACTCAATCAAGTTTGTATTGTAAAGTGGCGATTTGTCTTTTATCCCCATAAAAGAGAGCTCTCTTTGCATCTGTCTAACAACCGACAAAACACCTTTTAGTCCCATCTCCTCTCTGTAAACGCCTACATTTCTATAAAATATTTTGCTTAAAAAATCTCTTTTTTCATAGAAATCGATTTTGTTTGGAAAACTGAAGACTCCTTTTATAAAATTTGCGTCCATCAAGGTTTTTTCATAGATTTTATCTTCTACCACACTCTCTTTTGCTCTTTTGGCCGCATTTTTTCCGGCAAGCTTGCCTAAAACAATGATCTCTAACAGTGAATTTCCTCCTAATCTATTTGCGCCGTGAAGTTTCGCGTTGGCGCACTCTCCGACCGCATAGAGGTTTTCTACTGACGTTTCTAGATTTTCGTCCACATCTATTCCGCCCATAGTATAGTGGGCTGCGGGTTTGATAGGAATCGGTTCTTTTAAAGGGTCTATCCCCTCGTATAGAATGGACAATTTTCTTTCTTGAGGTAGATTCTTTTCTATAAACTCTTTTCCTAAATGACGAATATCCAAAAATACCTCGTTTCCTTTTTCTATCTCATTGTATATGGCTCTTGATACCTCATCTCTTGTTAAAAGCTCATCTACAAATCTCTCACCTTTTTGGTTTATCAAAAATCCTCCTGCCCCTCTGGCAGCTTCACTTATTAAAACTGAACTTTTTTTAAGGGCAGTTGGATGAAACTGAATAAACTCCATATCGCTAAGGCGACATCCGGCTCTCAAAGCTGCAGACAAACCGTCTCCTGTTGCATGAGACGAGTTCGTGGAGAAATCTTTATATATCTTAGAATATCCGCCCGTTGCAATAATTACGCTTTTTGATAGTATCTGTTTTACTTGAGAAGTTTTTATATCCAAAAATGTGGCGCCTTTGACTCTATTTTCTTCAACTATAAGATTTAAAAAAAAACTTTCGTCCAAAAACTCTATACCCTCTTTTATAGAAAAATCATAAAGCGTATGCAATATTTTAAGACCTGTATAATCTTGAGCGTAGCAAGCTCTTGGAGCATTTGAACCGCCCAATTTTCTCTGCGCTATTTTTCCATTTTCTCTGCTAAAAGGAGTTCCTATAGAATCAAGCCATTGGATCGCTTTTGGAGCCTCTTTGCAAACATATTCGACTACTCTTTTATCGGCAAGTCCCGCGGAAGAGTTCAATGTATCTTTGATATGAGAGAAGATTGTATCGCTATTTTCGCTCAATACCGCATTAATTCCCCCTTGCGCCATGGAAGTTTGACTTCTTGTAGGATAACTTTTACCTACTGCCAAAACTTTAGCTCCTTCCTCTTTAGCGCTTAAAGCTGCGCATAGTCCGGCGCCTCCGGTACCGATAACCAAAACGTCATATATCATCACTCAACTCTTTCGTTAAAAATGGGAGCAACTCTTACAATTTTGTTTCCTTTTACATAAACCATTACTCTATCTCCCGGCCTTAGCCAGTAAGGATTCTTTTTATCCAATCTAATTACTGTAGTAACTTTTTGTCCATTTTCAAGGTCTACCGTTATCTCTTGTCCTAAATCTTTGTTCAGATTGCTGCCTACTATGCCACCTGCCACTGTGCCCGCTGCCGTAGCTAAACTTTTTCCTTTTCCTTCGCCTATTTGCTGACCTATTATAGCGCCTACGATTGCCCCCAATATCATACCGCCGCCATCGTCTTGTATCTCAACCGTTCTTGTATGAACAACTGTTCCCTTATAATTTATCATTACTTCGCCAACATCTGCTTGAGTATAACCTCTTTGCGCGCATCCGCTAAATAAAAAACCCGCAATTATCAAAAAGCTAAGAAGTAATTTTTTCAAAACTTGCTCCTTTTTATAAAATTTTCTATATTTTTTGCAATTCCCATAATAAGTCTATCTCTAGCTTCCATGCTTGTCCAGGCTATATGAGGCGTTATCAAGAGCCTATCTTTATCTTTTACAAAATTTAGAGGACTATTTTCGTCTAACGGCTCCTTTTCGGTTACATCAAGTCCAACAAAAATCTTTTTTTCATCAAAAATTTTCGCTAAATCATCTTCGTTTATTATCCCCCCTCTTCCTAAATTTAAGAGTACTGTATAGTCGTTTAATCTATATAGATTGTTTTTATTTAATAGATTTTTTGTTTTATCGTTTAAGGGAGCGTGTATTGAGATAATATCGCAAGTGCATAGAAGATTGATTAAGGGCACCTGTTTATATCTTTCGTCAAAATTTTTTCCGCTTGTGGAGTAGTAAACCACATCGCATCCAAAGCTTTGGGCAACTTGCGCCACTCTTTTGCCTATGGCGCCAAGCCCTATTATCCCCCATCTTTTATCGTGAATCTCGAAAAAAGGCCTGTCAATACAGGTAAAAATCTTTGAACGGCTCCATTTGCCGCTTTTTACATAATCGTCATAATATTTTATTTGTTCGATTAGATAAAATGCCATTGCAAAAGTGTGCTGGACAACACTCTCTGTTGAGTAGTCTACAACATTTTTTACCTCGATACCCTTTTTATTTGCATACTCTATATCTACGTTGTTCATACCTGTTGCCGCAACGCAGATAAGTTTTAGATTTTTTGCGCTATCAATAGCTTCTTTATCCATTACTACTTTATTTGTTATAACGATTTCCGCGTCTTGGATTCTTTCTCTTTTTTCGTTATCGCTAGTAGTTTCATATATCATTAACTCCCCAAACTCTTTTAATATGTCTAGACTTACATCATTGCCTACCGTTTTTGCGTCAAGAAACACTATTTTCATAAAACTCCTTTAATTATTAAAACCTTTATTCTCCGATTATTGTTGCGAAAATATGTCTATTGGATGGAAAATCTCTATGCTCGCAAAGATATATCCCCTGCCATATCCCTAAAACAAATCTTCCGTTTTTTACAGGAATAGTCAATGAGTTACCGTACAAAGAGCTTTTAATATGTGCCGGCATATCGTCGCTGCCTTCTAATATATGAGTATAATATGGTTCGTTCTCCGGCACAATTTTATTGGTAAAACTTAAAAAATCTCTTCTTACGCTAGGATCGGCGTTTTCATTTATAGTAAGGCTTGCGCTTGTATGCAATAAAAAGAGATGGCACAATCCTTTTTTGAACTCATTTAATCCTTTTAGCTGTGATAATATCTCCTCCGTAACAAGGTAAAAACCTCTAGGATACGCTTTTAAAATTATCTCTTTTTGAAATATTTTCATCTATTTTCCCAAAAATATATTGGCGATTTTTTTGAAAAATCCGCAAGACTCTTGCTCCTCCTCTTGTTTAACCTCTTGCACAACGCTTTTTGCGAAATCTTCGTCGCTTATCTTTTCTATCAACTCTTTTGCTCTTTCAAGAGCTCTTTTTGGCTCGCCCATCGTTAAAACTACGGCCATTCTTCTACCTTCATGAGACTCGGGTTTTCCAAATATTCTTACGAATGAGTCTTTGGAAAAACACTCATCGGCAATATCTAATACGGGATTGAAACTTTCGCTTTTGGCTTTATATGCCGCACTAGCTCCTCCTATATATTGAACAAATGCCAAAGGAAGGTTGAGTATAGCTCTAACATGCAAGGCAAATTCGCTTTGACTCTGAGTTATCATAGTAACCATTCCGGTATCGTGAGGTCTAGGACTCACCTCGCTAAAATATACCTCATCCCCTTTTATAAATAGCTCAACGCCAAAAATACCTCTTCCGCCAAGTCCGTCCGTTATTTTTTTTGCTATCTCTTTCGCTTTCTCTTTTGCGGTTTTACTCATCTCCATAGGCTGCCAGCTATAGATATAATCTCCATCTTTTTGTTTATGTCCAATAGGTTCGCAAAACACTATCTCGTTATCGTTTCTTGCCGTAAGCAAAGTGATCTCATAATCAAAATCGATAAACTCTTCCACTATAAGTTCGCTTGCGTCGCCTCTCGCTTCTTTTGCTATTTCAAAGCATCGCTCAAGTTCCGCTTCAGAGCGAGCTATGCTTTGTCCATGTCCAGAAGAACTCATAACCGGTTTTATTACACATGGAAAGCCTATCTCTTTTGCCGCCTCTTTTAACTCTTCTAAACTTTTTACAAATCTGTATTTGCTTGTTTTTAGATTTAACTCTTCGGCGGCAAAAACTCTTATATTTTTTCTATTCATTGTTTTATTAACGGCTTCGGCGTTTGGTATCACGTTAAAACCTAACTTCTCGGCTTCGAAAAGCGCTTCTATGTTAATAGCTTCAATCTCTGGAAGTATATATGTGGGTTTTTCTCTTAAGATTATCTCTAAAACCTGCTCTTTATTTTTCATATCTATTACATAACTTTTGTTTGCCACAAGATGCGCGGGTGCGTTTGGATATCTATCTACGGCTATTACTTCTATTCCTAACCTTGCAGCTTCTATGGCGACTTCTTTACCTAGTTCTCCTGAGCCAAGAAGCAAAAATTTGATGGAGTTGTGCTTTAGGGGAGCGCTAAATCTCATCTTCTATCCTTTTAAAATATAGAGTAGTTTGAATTTTTGATAATTATACATTTTTTGCCTTAAAAGATTTCAAACTTCTATTTAATACTTTTAACTAAATAGCTAATTAATACATCTAAAATAAATTTTGCAAAAATTTTATCATTTTAATGTTAGATAAGATTTTCAATTGATTCTTTTAGAACATATTTTGTTTTCCAACTTTTAACAAAAGATATTGTAGTCGAAGCTTCCAGAAGCAACTAGTATAAGAAAAAGTAAATATATCAATGATAGAAGCGTTTAAATTTTTTTAAAGCTTTAAAAAAAATGAAATTAACGAAGGTTTTGAAAATCAACTTGAACAAGTAGAATTTTGTAACTTTTCAGAGCGTTTTCTTAAATATTCAAAAGGGCAAGTAACCCTTTTGAATTACAGACGAGATTCGTAACGTCTGAGCATATATAGTCGTTTGAGCATCTTTTTTCTTGCGGCGATCTTTTCCTTTTTTCTTCGTTCCGTCGGCTTTTCGTAGAATCTTCTTGCTCTAGCCTCGGTAACGATAAGGTTTCTATCAACCTGCTTTTTAAAAAGTCTGTAAGCCTCCTCAAACGACTGGTTTGGCTTTACGAGGATGCCAGGCATACTGACATCACCCCCTTTCTTGGTTAAAATAGACAGTATTATACCATAATTTAAAATTGGAAATTGCAAAACAATTTCTTATCTCATCAAATAAGATTAAATAAAATAAATAACTTATCAAAATTTGCAACTTATCATTGGAAAATAATTATTAATTAAAATTTAATATTTTTACTGATACAATATTGACAAATTTAATTATTAGAAGGAGGATAAATGAGATTTCTAAAAGGCACATTAGCAATAACTATAGGATTAAGCGTAAGTCTTAGCGCAAGCGACGCTCTTATTGATAAAGCAAAAGAGGCTGGACTGAAGCCTATTCCCAAAGAGGTTATGGAACTTATAAAAACTATTGACAATCCAAAAAACAGACTAACAAAAGCGAAGGTAGAGCTTGGTAAAAAGCTCTATTTCGATCCAAGACTTTCCAAAAGCGGACTTATCAGCTGTAACACTTGTCATAACTTAGCGTTAGGCGGCGACGATAATGTTCCCGTAGCTACAGGGCATAAATGGAGAGGAAATCCTCATCATCTAAATTCTCCAACCGTATATAACGCGGTATTTAACGATAGACAGTTTTGGGACGGAAGAAGTCCTGATCTTGAAGATCAAGCTACAGGTCCTATACAAGCTCCGCCTGAAATGGATATGAAAGCTGAAAACGCAGTAAAAGTCGTAACATCAATTCCAGAATATAAAAAAGCTTTTAATGAAGTTTTTCCAGGAGAAGAGATAACTATAAAAACTATAGGTAAAGCTATAGGCGCTTTTGAGAGAACTTTAGTCACTCCCAGCAGATATGATAAGTTTTTGCAAGGTGACAGCAATGCATTAACTAAAGAGGAAAAAAAGGGTCTCAAAACATTTATAGAAGTGGGGTGCGCAAGTTGTCATACAGGTATTGCTCTTGGCGGAAGTATGAAGCCATTTCCTGTGGCTGGAAAATATAAGTATGATAATTTGGGTGATTTCAAAGGGGATAAAAACGGCATGGTAAAAGTCCCGACTCTTAGAAATATCTTGGAAACTGCGCCATATTTTCATAACGGCGCAACTTATGATATAAAAGAGGCTATAGCTATAATGGGCGAAACTCAACTTGGTAAAAAACTTAGCAAAAAAGAGATCGACTCAATCGCTACATTCTTCAATGCTTTAACGGGTAAAAAACCAAAAATAGAATATCCCGTGCTTCCGGCAGAAACAGCTTCTACTCCAAAACCCAATTTGGATTGATAAAAAGCGAGGCCTTCTCTCGCTTTTTATCTTCCTTTAATACCACTTTAGCCACAATTGTTTATATCAAAACTATAGGATTTTAGATGGAGTATAGATATATAGGTAAAAGTGGACTTAGAGTTACTACTATCTGTTTGGGAACAATGACCTTTGGTTCCTCCACAACAAAAGAGGAAGCTTTTAAAATATTGGACAAAGCGTACGATTTTGGCATAAATTTTTTTGATACGGCAGAGTTGTATCCTGTTCCTCCAGATAGCAAATATGCCGGTGTTACCGAAGAGATAGTTGGTGAATGGATGAAAACCAAACCTAGAGATTCGATTATACTTGCGACTAAAGTGGCTGGCGCTGCAAGCGGATGGTTTGTTCCGCCTATTAGACACGGACTTACCGCAATGGATAGATTTCATATAAAAAAGGCTGTGGAGGGTAGCTTAAAAAGATTAAAAACAGATTATATTGACCTATATCAGATGCATTGGCCGGACACTATAGTGCCTATAGAAGAGACGATGAGAGCTTTTGATGACTTGGTAAAAGAGGGTAAAGTTAGATATATAGGCACTTCAAACGATACCGCTTACGGTCTTACAAAATCTTTGATGGTATCAAAATATGAGGGTTTAATAAGATTTGAATCAATACAAAACAATTTTAGCGTGCTTAATCCTAGATTTTTTGACGAGCTAGAGACGGTTTGCAGAAAGGAAAATGTTTCTTTGCTTCCTTATTCTCCAATCGCCGGAGGGATTTTAAGCGGTAAATATAATCAAAAATTTATACCAGAGGATGCTAGATTTAGCATTTATATAAAACATCCAAACAGAAGAGTAAGAACACATGCTAAAAGATTTTACAACGAAAAGACTCTAAAAGCTACCGAGATGTTTTTGGAGATTGCCAAGAAATACCACATAAATCCTGTAACTTTAGCCGTAGCTTACTCGAAACATTTTGATTTTGTAGCTTCTACCATTATTGGAGCAAGAAAATCGGAGCAGTTAGACGAGTCGCTTAAAGCTATGGATATAAAACTTGATCGTGATATACTCAAGGATATAAAAAGAGTGCAAGAGAGTATTCTTTATCCGATGGGGTGAATTATTAAAGATAAAGGATTTGTTATTAGTAAAAATAAATGACGATGGTTACGCTTTTTGTATTTTGCACTAATCTTACCCATATTTCACCTTATAATTGACGAGAAAAATCAAATTTATATTGACTTTTTTCGCCAAATTGATTATACTACCGTAACAATAATATGACATTATATTTTTTATAGTTTTAACTTATGAAAGAGTCCGGTATGAATTATGCTTATTTAAGAACTCAAAATAGTAACTACTCTATCGCTATCCAAGAAAACGGTATCGATGAATATGTTTTAAGGAATAATTTAACGATTGATGAAAAAAAAGTAGAAGTCACTTCTTATTCACAAAGCATAGAAGATAGGAAAGATTTTATAGAGTTTTTGCAATCGCTTAAAGATGGAGATAAACTCTTTATTTACGATTTATCTGTATTTAGTATAAAAGTCGGCGAGATTGTTAAGATATTAAATTGTATTTTCAAAAAGGATATAGATATATTTGTAAGTAGATATAATATAAAATTAAATTATAATACACAATCTAAAATAATAGTTTCTCTTTTAAACGAAGTTAGGGAAAACTGTAAAAAGATAAAAAAAAGAAGCATGGGAAGACCTAAAGGAAGTCTTTCAAAATCTAAATACGACATATACAGAGAAAAAATTATAACTCTTTTAAAGGAGGGGAAAAGTGTTAATGAAATTTCAAAAATTTTAAATGTAAGCAGATCGTCTCTTAGAGACTATATCAATTCTAGAAACTTAAAAGAGCTTGCCGCTACAGAGGGGGAAGTAAAAAAAGAGGGGGAAATTTTCATTTTACCTAAAAGCGAATGTAAAATATTAAGAAACTCAAATAAAGGATAAAAAATGGCCACAGTATCAGTAGACGCCAAATCAAAAAAAAATAGAGCAAAAGAGTATCTTAAAAACTGGATACCGTATAGATACAAGAGATACTTCTTTTTTGCTTTTGTTACCGTAATTTCACTAGTTTTACCTTGGATTAAGATAAACGGCAATCATTTTTTCTTGCTCAATTTTGATCATAAACAACTACATCTTTTCTTTGTTAGATTTGATATGCAAGAGCTTTACCTTATGCCTTTTTTACTATGGATTCTCTTTTTCGGTATCTTTTTCATCACCACTCTTGGAGGACGAGTTTGGTGCGGTTGGAGTTGCCCGCAGACTATATTTAGGGTAATCTATAGAGATTTGATAGAGACAAAACTTTTACATCTTAGAAAAAGAATATCAAACAAGCAGATTGAGCCAGATATGAGTAAATTTGAAAATAAAATAAAAAAAGTTATAGCTATTTTACTCTGGTCAACTCTTGCGTTTATAGCGGCCGCTGATTTTATTTGGTATTTTGTCCCGCCGGAAGATTTCTTACAATATATTCAAAATCCAAGCGATCATCCAATCCTTATGGGTTTTTGGATCGGTACGGCACTATTTTTGATAGCCGACGTAGTTTTTATGAAAGAAAATTTTTGTATATATATCTGTCCATACGCAAGAGTGCAGTCGGTACTTTATGATGAAGATACTTTTCAGACGGTATATGATTATAAAAGAGGTGGACGCATATATGACGAACACGGTCATTTGATAGTTCATAACAAGAACGAGTTGAAAGAGCAGAGTGAAAATGCCGAGTGTACGCTGTGTGAATCTTGCGTAAAGGTGTGTCCGACTCATATCGATATTCGTAAAGGTATGCAGCTTGAGTGTATTAACTGTCTTGAGTGTGCAGACGCTTGTACTAAAGTAATGGGGGCTCTTGGAAAAGAGAGTCTAGTTAGATGGACAAGTTATCATGCATTAGAGACTGGAGAAAAAACAAGAGTATTTAGATTTAGAATAGTTGCCTATATAGTTATGCTAACTCTTGCATTTGTAGCCTTGTTTTACATGGGAAGTAAAAAAGAGCATATGCTTCTTAATATAAATAGAACAAGTCAGCTTTATAAGATAGAACCAAATGGGGTAGTAAAAAACTCTTATGTGTTTCTATTCCAAAATACTGAAAATGAAAAACATAAATACTATTTTGAAGTTGTCAACAATAAAGATATAAAAATAGCCAGACCTAAAAAGCCGTTTGACGTGATTCCTGGTAAAAAAGTGAAAAAAGTGGTTATATTGTACACTGACAAAGCATTGGTTAAAGATACCAAAAAAGATACGCCTATCCCTATTACTATAAGAGCTTATGCGGTAGATGATCCTAAAATAAGCGTAACTAGAAAGACAATATTTGTTTTTCCAAGATGGGATATATATCAAAAAAAACAAATAAATAAAAATCATTAAGTCATTGGTCATTAGCGATGAACAATTTGTTTGTCGCTATTATTCAATAACGAGTTGAGCCCGTTTGAAAAATCTGGTATAGATATATTTATTTAGAATTTTAGTTTTAAGCCAAAATTGGGGGGAGTATATGAAAGAAGGTTTTGATGAAAACGGAGAGCCCACTTTAGCTCAATTGGATGATTATAAAGGCACACATTCAGATGAGAAAAAAAGAGTTATTAAGTGGGTAATTATAAGCGGTTTAGTAGTTGGAGCTATATTCGCTTTGGCTAGATGGTATTTTTGGGATAAAGGGGAACCCGATCTAAATAGCGGCGATAGAATTATTATAAAGCATTATTAGGAGCAAATAATGAAAAAAGTAACCGTTCTAGGCGGTGGAATAGCTGGTGTGGAAGCGGCGATATGGCTAAGAAAAGAAGGTTTTAAAGTAGATTTGATATCTCCTAGGCCTTATTTGTATATATACCCCATCTCCATTTGGGTACCTGTACGAAAGATAGAGTTTTCAGACGTCTGTGTACCTTTAGAGGAGTTATCAAAAGTTCACGGTTTTAATTGGATAGAGGATGAGGTTGTTAAGATAGAGGCCAAAAATAAAAGAGTATTTGGCAAAAGAGGAGTTTACGAGGAGTTTGAGTATTTAGTTATTGCTATGGGAGCCTCAAAAATGAGATATGAGGGGGAAGATAACTACCTTACGATTTGCGGCGATCCTAATGACGCTATATTGATGAGAGATAAGCTTGAAGAGTTGGTTTCACAGAAAAAAAAGGGAAAAATAGCCGTAGGATTCGGAGGCAATCCTAAAGATAGCACAGCGGTTAGAGGAGGTCCAGCATTTGAAGTTATCTTCAATATTCATAACTATTTAAAAGAAAAAGGGGTTAGAAAAGATTTTGAATTAACTTTATTTGCAACTATGAAAGAACCTGGCAAAAGATTGGGGCCACAAGCTCTTAAAATGATGGATATATTTTTTAAAAAGTTAGATATAAATAAGCAGTTTGGCAAAAAGATAAAAAGATTTGAAAAACATAGAATTGTTTTTGAAGACGACTCATTTTTAGAGTCAGATATGACTATGTTTATTGCCGCTGGTTCGGGACATCCGGTTTTCCAAAACAGCGATCTTCCTTTAAGTGAATCCGGTTTTATTTTGATAGATGAGTTTGGAGAAGTTAAAAATATTCCAAAAGTTTACGCAATAGGAGATAGCGCATATATAGAGGGACCTGACTGGAGAGCTAAACAGGGACATATCGCAGAAGTTAAAGCTAGAAATTGCGCGCACAATATCGCAGTAGATAGCGGAATGAAGCTGGGCGAAAAAAAGAGCTATATAGATCATCTAAATATTTTATGCGTTATGGATAGCGGAGACGGCGCGGCATTTGTATATAGAGACAACAAAAGAGGCTTAATGATCCCTATGCCTATTTTCGGACATTGGCTGAAAAAAGCGTGGGGATGGTACTTTAAAAACTCAAAGCTAAATAAAATCCCAAGAATACCCGGACTATGATAAGTTTTAAGAAATTGCGAATCGCCGCATAATGTTTTTGGTTAGATTTTTTATCTTTTTAACTATTTTATTTGCCGGATGTAGCGATATTTACACAAAAACATACGATAAGGAGTTGGCAAAAAAGCCGATTCCTTGCATCGATATAAAATCGGAAAATTTAATAATCGAAGATATAGTTAAAAAAAATCCTTTTATAAAAAAGATATATAAAAAAGAGTGTCAATATACTCTAAGAATAACCTCAAATTACGTTACATTTTGTACATCTGCTAAAGCTAAAGCTCTTGGAAGCGATTTTGACGGTTTTGTTAGATTTGAAATTGTAAAAAATTCTCGTTTAGTATATAGAAACCAAAGAGATTTTAAAGGTAAATTCGACGAATATATTGCCGACTCTTTGATAGATAAAATGAGGGGAGATTTGAGATTTGAATATTGAGTATAAACTATTTAAAGAGAGAAGAAAAAGTTTAAAAATATTTCTAAAAAATGGCGAAGTTATCGTAAAAGCTCCAAATTTTTCATCTAAAAATGAGATAGAATCTTTTTTAAAAAAACACTTAGATTGGATAGAAAAGAGATTAAAAACGCTTAATAAAAACAAAAAAGAGTTTATAGAGGGAGAAAAATTTCTTTTTTTGGGAAAAGAGTATCCGCTTAAGTTTCTCAAAGAGATTGAAACTATAGGAGATAAAAAAATTGATAACGAAAGAGTAGTTTTTGATAACGCTTTTATAGTAAATGAAAAATATAGAGATAATGCGAAAAAATTATTAATAGATTTTTATAAAAAAGAGGCTAAAGAACATATCATAAAAAGAGTTGAGGAGCTGTCTAAAAAATATGACTTAACGTACAATAAAATAAAAATTAACGGTGCAAAGAGAAGATGGGGCAGTTGTAGTTCAAAAAAGAACTTAAACTTTTCGTATCGTCTTATAATGGCTCCAAAAGATGTTATTGATTATGTAATCATCCACGAACTGTCTCATCTCACATATATGAACCACTCTAAAAATTTTTGGACTTTGGTGTCTAAAAGATGTCCAAATTATGTCGAATATGAAAAATGGCTTAAAAATAATAGTTTTAAAACGGTTTTTACGGATAACTGATTATAAAAAACTACTCCGCTTGCTATTTTATACTACTTTCTTTTACCGTTAAAGACTAACGTCTTTACCCTCGCTCTCTTATTCAATCTAAAGCTTGTTTTAGATAAAATTTAACTTAAAAATCTGTTAGGAAAAGAGATGACAAAATATATTTTCGTTACCGGTGGAGTTTTAAGTTCGCTTGGAAAGGGGATTTCTAGCGCAAGTATAGGAACTCTTTTAAAACATTCCGGTCTTAGTGTGTCTATATTAAAAATTGATCCTTACATAAACGTCGATCCCGGAACGATGAGTCCGTTAGAGCATGGCGAGGTTTTTGTGACTGCCGACGGCGCTGAGACAGATCTGGATATTGGACACTATGAGAGATTTTTAAACGTAAAACTTTCTAAAAAAAACAACTTTACCACCGGTCAGGTATATTTGTCTGTTATCAAAAGAGAGAGACAAGGCGATTACCTAGGCAAAACTATACAGGTCGTTCCGCACATAGTAGATGAGATCAAAAACAGAATAAAAAAGGCGGGGAAAGGACACGATGTTCTTATAGTTGAGCTTGGAGGTACGGTCGGAGATATTGAAGGCCTACCTTTTTTAGAAGCTATAAGAGAGTTAACTCATGAGTTTGGACCTCATAAAGCGTACAATATACATGTCACTTTGGTACCTTATATAAAAGCGGCGGGAGAGCTTAAAACAAAACCGACGCAACATAGCGTACAAGAGCTTAGACGTATAGGTATAACTCCTGACATGATTATAGCTAGATGCGAAAAACCGTTGCCTAAAGAGCTTAAAGATAAAATTGCTAGAAGCTGTGGTATTGATATCCATGCGGTTATAGAGGCTAGAGATGCGGAAACTATCTATAAAGTTCCTCTAAATTTCTTAAGAGAAAATATCTTATATCCAATCTCTAGACAGTTTAAGCTTAAGGAGCTTCATCCGGATATGGATTCTTGGGATATGCTTGTTAAAAAGATAATTGCTCCAAAAGATGAGGTTTCTATTGCTTTTGTAGGGAAATATCTTGGACTCAAAGAGTCTTATAAATCCTTAACAGAGGCTTTAGTACATGCAGGCGCAAATCTGGATACTAAAGTAAATATAAAATGGATCGACAGCGAGCTGATAGAGTCCGAAGGTAGCGAAAAACTTTTAAAAGATGTTAAGGGCATACTTGTAGCCGGAGGTTTTGGAGAAAGAGGAGTAGAAGGAAAAATAGAAGCAATTAGATTTGCTAGAGAAAACAAGATTCCTTATCTTGGAATATGTCTTGGAATGCAACTCTCCATAATTGAGTTTGCAAGAAATGTTTTAGGGATTGCCGAAGCCAACTCTATGGAGTTCGATAAAGACACAAAATACCCTTTTATTTATCTAATAGATGAGTTTATAGATCAATCCGGACAAAAACAGATTAGAACGCATACGTCTCCAATGGGAGGAACAATGAGACTTGGTGAGTATGCTTGTATAGTAAAGCCTAATACCAAACTTTGGGAAGCTTATGAACATCAAGATACAATTTACGAAAGACACAGACACAGATATGAGGCAAACACAAAATATAGAAAGCTTCTTGAAGATGCAGGAATGATAGTGAGCGGCGAGAGTGAAGAGGGCCTTATAGAAGCAGTTGAGATAAAAGATCATCCATGGTTTGTAGGAGTTCAGTTTCATCCTGAATTCACCTCTCACCTTCAAAGTCCGAATCCATTAATCAAAGCATTTATAGAAAACTCTATGAAAAATAGAGAATCCTTTTAATGGAAAAATTAACAAAAACCAAAATATACGAGATATTAAGAAAGAGATTTCAAGAGGGCTTTTTAAAACTCTCCTCTTTACCTTCTCCAGATAGTTTGAAAGATGTGGAAAAAGCCGCTAAAAGAGTGGCTAAAGCTATAAAAAATAGAGAAAAGATAGCGGTCGTAGGCGATTATGATGTTGACGGCGTGGTCTCTACGGCTATTATGAAAGAGTTCTTTTCATATATCAACTATCCCGTGACGATTAAAATTCCAAACAGATTCAAGGATGGATACGGTATAACTAAAGAACTTGTCCAAACTATAGATGCTGACGTTATTATCACAGTCGATAACGGTATTAGCGCTGTAGAAGCCGCCGAATACTGTTTGGAAAGAAAAATAGACTTAATAATAACGGATCATCATACCCCACCGAAAAAACTTCCTAACGCATACGCCATAATAAATCCTAAACAGAGCATTTGCAATTTTGAATACAAAGAGATTTGCGGCGCCCAAGTTGCCTGGTTCTTTATAGCTCAGTTAAAAAAAGAGATGAGACTAAACTTGGATATGAAAATTTTTTTAGACCTTTTAAGTATTGCGATAATCGCTGATGTTATGCCTCTTAGACATATAAATAGAACGCTGGTGCAAGCTGGGCTTAAATATTTTGAAATCAGTGAAAGGCCTGCGATAAAGTTTTTACGCAAAAGATTGAAAAAGAGCAGTTTTAACTCCGAAGATATAGGCTTTACAATTGCTCCGATACTAAACAGTGCGGGAAGAATGGATAGCGCGTTATTAGCTTTAGATTTTTTAACATCAAAAGATTTTTTTGAAAGCTCAATTCTTTATGGAAGACTACTTGCTCTAAATAGCAAACGAAAAAGTGAGGAAAAAAGAGTTTTTAATGAAGCAAAACTACATCATAAAGATAATTCTAAGATTTTAATTGCCGCCGGAGACGATTGGCATGAAGGCGTTGTTGGCATAGTCGCCTCTAGACTTGCCGATAGATTTAAAAAGCCGGCCGTTGTTTTAACCAAAACCGGAGAGTTATATAAAGGCAGCGGACGAAGTTTTGCGAATATAGACCTATATTCGCTTTTGGATAAAAAAAGATATCTTCTTCATAGATTTGGTGGACATAAAAAGGCGGCGGGTTTATCCTTAGCGAAAGAAAATCTTTCAAAATTTATATATGGATTAAATAAAGAGATAGAGAATGTTCCAAATAAAGATTGGATCGAAAACATCAACATACTAGGCGAACTCCCTTTTGATGAGATAGATTGGGAGCTAATTGATATAATAGAAAAATTTGCCCCTTACGGTGAAAGCAACCCTATGCCGAAATTTGCGGCTTTAAATGTTGAAGTGCTCGACTATAGGGAAGTTGGGGAAAATGGAGAACATCTTTTATTGACCCTTAAGCAAAAAGAGAGGGTTTTCAAAGCAATAAAATTTAAAAATAACTCTAAAGTAGATAAAATCAATATAGATATTGTTTTTTATCCTCAAAAAAATATTTTTAACAATAGTATCTACATACAACTAAATGTTGTAAAAATGTCTTAACTATTTCTTTTTTTTATGTTACAATGAATGAAAGCCAAAATAGAATTTGCTTTGGCGCATATTCAAATAAAAACGACACTGTTTCTATAACTTAAGAAAAATTTACATTTTTTTTAATATAATTTATAAATCGAAATTATATTTTTAATAGGAGTGATTTATGAAAGAAAAAGAGTTTGAACATTTTCAAGAAATAGTTGAAGAGACTATGAAGAAGGAAGGGCTTTCAAGAAGGGATGCTTTAAAACTTATGGGACTCGGATCCGCAGCCGCTATGATGGGCGGAACAAGCGTCAAAGCGGAAGCGGCTACCGAAGCTAAAGCAAGTAGCGCAAAAGGAAAGATTTTAATAGTAGGCGGAGGTCTTGCGGGTATGAGTACCGCCGCTAGACTTGTTAGAAATTTGGATAATCCAGATATAACCGTAGTAGAACCAAATCCAAGAAGTGTTTCATATCAACCCGGTCTTACTCTAATAGGTGGATATGAGTGGGGCGTAGATGATATTATCTATAATACTAGCGATTTTGTTCCAAACGGCGTAAAATGGATTCAAGATAGAGTAGTTGAATTTGATCCGGAAAACAATAAAGTAAAAACCGAAAAAGGCAAAACTATTGAATACGATTTTATGGTAGTTGCCGGCGGATTAGAGCTTGCTTTTGACAAAATCAAAGGTTTAGAAGAGATAGGAACTCTATATACTCTTGGAGAAAATCAAAAAGCCGCTGAGATTTTAGCGAAAGGAAACGCCGCTTCGCTATATTTTGTTGACGGCGCGGTACAGATGAGAAAAAATCTTAATGCTTTTATTGAGGCTGCAAAATCCGGTAAAAAAGTAAAAGGGATTTTTACGCATCCAAATACTCCCATAAAATGTGGAGGAGCGCCTAAAAAGATTCTATTTTTAACCGACTCAAATCTTAGACATGCTGGCGCTAGAGAGAATGCTGAACTAGTTTTTTATCCAAACGGCGGCAGTATGTTTGGAGTTCCAGAGTACCATAAAGCGATACTAAATCTTTTTGAAGAGAAAGATTTGAAATATCATTACAAGCACAATCTAATAGAGATAGATTTAGAGAAAAAAATTGCGGTATTTGATAAACATGATAAAACTAAAAAAGTATATGATCCTGATATTGAAGAGGAGATAGAAGAGGTCGTTCACGAAAGAGTTGAAGTTCCTTATGATATGATACACATAACTCCTCCTATGAAAGCTCCTGATTATATAGGCAAATCGCCGGTAGGAAGTAGCGCTGGATTTATTCCGGTAAATTATGAGACTCTGCAACATAAAAAATATAAAAATATCTTTTCATTAGGAGATATTGCGGCTGTTCCGCTTGGCAAAACCGGAGGTAGCGCAAGAAAACAGTATAAAGTAGTTGTAGATAACTTAATCTCCGTTATGGAAGGCAAAGAGCCGACTGCTAAGTATAATGGATATACCGTATGTCCTTTGATAACGGAGATTGGTAAAGTTATGCTTGCCGAATTCAAATGGGCCGATCCAGCAAACGGCAAATATAACGGGATAGTATATCCATCTTTTCCTCTAGACCCTACTAAACCTAGATGGTTATATTGGGTACTGAAAGTATACATGTTAAAACCTATGACTCAATACGGTATGCTAAAAGGCTTAGCTTAATACTTTGGCGCTTTTGCGCCAAATCTTCAAATCTCTAATCATCAGTTAAAGAGGTGCTATGAAAAAGGCGGTATTAAAGGAGATAGGAGTATATTTAACAATCTTTTTTATACTCTCTTTAGGTATGCACTATAAAGAGTGGTTTTCACATCCCATAGAGCACCTTAGCACTCTTCCTAAAAGTCAGTTTGGAGTACTTCATCCGTTTTTGTTTAGTTTTGGTGCATATCTCTTTATTTTAATAGTTAGACTCTTTATAAAAGTTATAAAAAAAGCTATATCGAAAGGGAGTAAATAGATATAAAACCGGTTTATTGGTATATTAGTTGTCTATATTTTTCCATTTTGCCTCTTCGCAGATATTAGGAAATCCATCTAAAAGTTGATAAGGTTTGAAATTTGTTTTATAAGCAAAAGATTTGCACCCATCTACCCAATATCCAAGATATATCCAATCAAGTTCCAATTTTTTTGCTATATCAATCTGCATAAGTAAAGAGTAGACTCCTAACGATAATCTCTCAAAGTCTGGATCATAAAAAAAGTATATAGAACTAATCCCGTCATCTACAATATCTATAAGATCAACCCCCACCAACTTATTATTTTGAAAGTAGAGCACCTCTTTGCCGTAATCGTGAGCTCCTACTACAAACTCTTCGTAGTATGTTTGAAGATCAATAGGAGTATATTTCCATCCGCTCTTTTTGCTTTTAAATTTGTGAAATTTATTGTATAACTCTATATGTTCAAACGTAATAGTTGGTTTTCTTATGACAATTTTGGTATCTCTGTTTTTTTTAATAGCTCTTTTTTGAGAACGTGAAGCTCTGAAGTTTTTTACGTCTATTCTAAGACTTTTGCATTCCTCGCAACCTTCGCATATAGGATGAAAATATGAAAAACCAAAACGTCTCCATCCTCTTTTAATCAAAGCAGAACAAAGCTCTTTAGTGGCTTTTGGAATAAATCTATAATACATTCTGGTTTTTTTATCAGGAAGATAAGGACAGTCGTAGTCTAATACGCAATAATCAATTGATTCGTTCTCTTTGAATTCTCTTTTCATATTTTGCTTAATGGTTGGATTTATGTTTATCGAGCGTAATATTCGCTCGATAAAATTATATAGGCAAAACTCTTATGTTTTCGTCAAGTTTCTCTTTAAGAGTATTTTCTATAGCAAAAAGAGTACCCGTAGTTGAGCTTGCGCATCCAGCACAAGCACCCATATATCTAATATATACATCCGTATAGGCGCCATTTTCTTTAACGTCTATAATTTCAAGATTCCCTCCGTCCATTATCAAAAACTGTCTAATATTTTCATCAATCACTTTTTCGATAGCTTTAAGTTTTTGTACTGTAGTCATATCGTTAAACGCAACTTCTTGCCCATTTTCTAAAGCTTCGGCTGCTTCTTTCATCTTTTCTTCCTCCATTTCTCTTCTTGTTTCGGCTAAAATATCTACAAGATAATACTCTCTCTCTTCATGTCCGCCCGGTTTTATACAGCTTTTACAAAAAGCCCCCGCTTTCGTATAGTCTGTAATCTCTTCTACCGTTTTTAGATCATTTAATTTTATAACCTCTTTTATAGTGCTCAGGCTAACCCTAGCACACTCGCAAACTATAATCTCATCTTCAAAACTATCCATATCCACGCCTTTATATAGGCTTGCGGCTTTTTTAATAACATCATAAGCCATTACGGAGCAGTGCATCTTCTGCGGCGGAACAGCAGGAACGTCTGGATGGTCTCTCATCGCTTTTTCTACGTCTATATTGGTTATCTTTACGGCTTCGTCAACAGTTTTCCCTTTGCAAAGTTCAACCATAGTATCTGAACTTGCTATCGCCGTTCCGCAACCAAAAGACTTAAATTTTGCATCCAATATTTTATCGGTTTTAGGATCGACTATCCAATATAGTCTAACAGCATCGCCACAACTTTCTGCGCCATAATCAGCGACTATTAATTTTCCTCCGAGCCTTTTTGCGTCTTCTTCGGTAAGTTCACCTTTATTTCTGGGATTGTTCATCAAATCTTGTACTTTTTGGCTATACTCTTCCCAGATACTTCCGCCAATCAAATCGTTTTTTGCCATCTTTTCTCCTATCTCTTTATACTATATATTTTCAGGTTTGTAAGCGTAAGAGCTTGAGATACTTCTAAGTCTTTCTACCGCTTTTTTGAAAACTTCTATCGTATAGTCTATATCTTCTTCGGTCGTAAATCTGCTAAGACTAAGTCTAACTGCCGTATGCGCTAGATCAGCCTCCGCTCCTATTGCTTCCATTACCGGATTTGCTTCCAAATCTTCGCTGGCGCATGCGCTTCCGGTACTAGCTGCGATACCTGCTCTGTTAAGGTCCCAAAGCATAGCTTCGCCTTCAACTCCTCTAACGCTTATCAAAATGGTATTTGGAACTCTTTTATCTCTGCTTCCCACCACAAAGGTATCTGGAATCTCCAAAAGGGCATCTTCAAGTTTATCTCTCAAAGCCCTTACCTTTTTTGCTTCAAACTCAAGATAGTACGAAGCAAGTTCCATAGCTTCTCCCATACCAACGATTCCAGGCACATTTAGCGTCCCGCTTCTAAGTCCCCTCATATGCTCCCCGCCATGTAGCAGAGGCGTCAACTCTTTACCGGCTTTTATATATAGTCCTCCTACGCCTTTTGGACCATGAAATTTATGTGCGGAAAAACTCATATAATCAATCCCTGCTTTTTGAACGTCGACTTTTATTTTACCTATGGCTTGTACGCCATCAGTATGAAACAAAACTCCATTTTCTTTGCAGATTTGAGCTATCTCCTCTATAGGAAAGATCATTCCTGTTTCGTTGTTAGCCCACATTATAGAAACTAAAGCCGTATCTTCTCTTATAAAATCTTTTACGGTATGAGCTTCTACTATGCCTTCGCTATTTACAGGCAGATATGTGACTTTTACACCTTGAGACTCTAACCATTTAAAAGCTGCCAAAACAGAAGGGTGTTCAACTTCAGTGGTTATCACATGATTTTTTTCGCCATTTTTTATATGATCAAAAAAGACGCTTTTTATAACCCAATTATTTGATTCCGTTGCGCAGCTTGTTATGACAATATCGTCTTCGTCCCGTGCGTTTATGCCGTTGTAGAGTTGATCCATAGCTTTTCTTAGATATGGATGTGTTTTGGTTCCAAAATCGTGTAAAGAGTTAGGGTTTCCAAATATTTCACAAAAAAACGGGTCCATAGCCTCTTTCACTTTCGGATCCACCATTGTGGTCGCATTGTTGTCAAGATAGACTTTTTTCATCTGTTCTCCTAAATAAGACTAATTTTGTCCTAATTAATTTACCTGAATATTACAGAAAGCTAACTTAAGTATTTATTAAAAAATGAAGTAAAATAGAAAGAAATCGAAAGTTTCTCTCTTTAAAATCTAATGGATTGGGGAGAGTTAATTATACTAAAAAATTCCTCTCTTGTTTTTAAGTTCTCTTTAAAAACGCCTCTTAAAGCGGAACTTACGGTAGTTGAGCAGATTTTTTCCACTCCTCTCATCTCCATGCACATATGTCTTGCTTGTACTACAACCGCAACGCCTTTTGGATTGACTGTTTCCATGAGAGCGTCGGCTATCTGTTCAGTCATCTGTTCTTGGATTTGCAATCTTCTAGCAAATACGTTTACCATTCTAGGTATTTTAGATAAACCGACTACTTTTCCGTTTGGAATGTAAGCGACATGTACTCTTCCTATTATAGGTAGAAGGTGATGTTCGCATAAAGAGTAAAACTCTATATCTCTAACTACGACCATCTCATCGTTTGTTGATGTAAAAAGCGCTTCTCCCAATATCTCTTTTGGATCTTTTTTGTACCCTTCTGTCAAGTGTAAAAAAGCTTTATAAACCCTTTCGGGTGTTTTTAAGAGTCCTTCTCTATTTGGATCTTCTCCTACTATTTCCAATATTTTTTTTACGCTATTTTCAAACTCTCTTTTTTTATCCATGCATATTTCCTTGTTAATTTCCGCAATTTTACAAAAGTAAAGCATAATTTTGCTAAAATTGCAACTAAAATTTTTTATAAAAGGGAAAATATGGAAATTAGTGTAAAGAAAACGGATAACGCAAACGCGGAGGTAAGCGCAAAAATCCAAAAGAGCGATATCGAATCAAAAATCAACAAAATCGCTAAAGATTTGAGCAAAACGTTAAATCTGCCAGGTTTTAGAAAAGGAAAAGTTCCTACTGCCATAGTTAAGAAGAGATACGGCGAAAAGATAGAAAAAGATGCGGAAGCCGAAAGCCTTCAAGAAGTTTATGCTAAAGCTTTGGAAGAGCTTGGATTGAAAAAAGAGGATGTTTTAGGAGAACCTGCGGTTACTAAGTTTGAAAAAAGCGAAGAAATTATAGAAACGGAGATAAAAATAAGTTTTAAACCGAAAATAGATTTAAGCGGATACGAAGAGGCAATTCCCTCTTTCGAGGAGCCGGAGATAACGGAGGAAGAGGTTGAAGAGAGACTAAAAGAGTTAGCCGTCGCTCTAGCTCCTCAAAAGAGATTGGAAGAAGATAGAGGATTACAAGAGGGTGATATAGCTATTATCGATTTTAAAGGTTATGTAGACGATAAAGAGTTAGAGGGCGGAAGCGCTGAGAATTTTCAACTGAAAATTGGAAGCAAACAGTTTATAGAGGGATTTGAAGAGCAACTTATAGGGATGAAAGCGGGAGAGACAAAAGAGATAGAAGTTACTTTCCCTCAAGATTACCACAACAAGGATATTGCGGGTAAAAAAGCTAAATTTACGGTTACGTTGAAAGAGATACAGGTAAAAGAGGAGCCTAAAATAGACGATGAGCTCGCAAAAAAAATGCTGCCTGACGAAGAAAACGCTACTGTGGAGCTACTTAAAGAGAAGATTAAAGAGCAACTAAAAAGCGAAAAACTAAGTAAACTTTATAATGAAGAGCTAAAGCCTAAACTTATTGAGAGTCTTGTTGAAAAGTTTAACTTTGATCTTCCTCAAAATATAGTCGAGCAAGAAATAGATCTAAAACTTAACGAAAAGCTAAGAAGTATGAGTGAAGATGAGCTTAAAGAGTTAAGAGAAAATCAAGACAAAGTAAAAGAGATTAGGGATTCTCTAAAAGATGAGGCTAAAAAGAGCGTAAAAGCTACGTTTATAGTTGATGCTTTGGCTAAACAAGAGGGAATCGGAGTAGAGGATCAAGAGGTTGTACAGACAATCTATTATGAAGCTATGCAGATGGGACAAAATCCTCAAGAAGTTTTGGAAGCTTATCAAAAACAGGGATTGCTTCCCGCTATAAAAATGGCTATGATAGAAGATAAACTTTTAACTCATCTATTAAATAAAAAAATGGAGAGTAAATGAGCTACTATATCCCATACGTTATCGAAAGAACAGGAAGAGGAGAGAGAAGTTACGATATATACTCAAGACTTTTAAAAGATAGGATCATTATGCTAAGCGGCGAGATAAACGATCCCGTCGCCTCTTCCATCGTAGCGCAGCTTCTTTTTTTGGAAGCGGAAGACCCCGATAAGGATATATATCTTTATATAAATTCTCCAGGAGGAGTTATAACTAGCGGTATGAGCATATACGATACGATGAACTACATAAAACCTGATGTTTCTACAATATGTATAGGTCAAGCGGCTTCTATGGGAGCATTTTTGCTTAGTAGCGGCGCTAAGGGAAAAAGATATGCTCTACCTCATGCAAGAATTATGATTCATCAGCCTTTAGGCGGCGCGCAAGGTCAAGCTACCGATATTGAGATACAGGCAAAAGAGATTTTAAGACTAAAACATATGTTAAACGACATATTAGCAAAAAATACGGGTCAGTCTCTTAGAAAAATAGCAAAAGATACGGATAGAGATTTTTTTATGAGCGCCGAGGAGGCAAAAGAGTATGGACTAATTGATCAAGTTTTAGAAAGAAGTTTTAAATAGAGTATGATTAGAGAAATTGTAGTTTATCCGGACAGGCGTTTAAAACAGATATCAAAAGAGGTGGAGAGGTTTGACGAAGAACTCCATACTCTTTTGGACGATATGTACGATACTATGATGGCAAAAAACGGAGTAGGACTTGCCGCAATTCAAGTAGGCGTTCCTTTAAGAGCGCTTATTATAAATATTCCGGATGAAGAGGGAGAGCAAAAAAAGGAAAATCTCATTGAAGTAGTAAATCCAAAAATTGTGGAGTCAAAAGGTTCTGTCACATACACCGAAGGGTGTTTAAGCGTACCGGAATATTATGATGACGTTGAGAGGGCCGAGTGGGTAAAAGTAGAGTTTTATGATAGATTTGGTAAAAAAAGAGTGATAGAGACAGATGGGCTCTTGGCAATAGCTTTTCAACATGAGATCGATCATCTAAACGGGCATCTTTTTATAGAAAAACTCTCCTTTTTAAAAAGAAAAAAGTTTGAAAAAGAGTGGAAAAAGAGAAGAAAAGAAAAAAGCATCAAAAAGGGAAAAAATAAATAGTTTTTTTAATCGAGTAAGATTATAAAAATCGAAAGAGTTTTAGACGCCAAATATTAAAGGCTTATATTGAAAAAGATCCTCTGCGCTACTTTTGAAGATGGTAAAGCAAATATCGTTGAGGTAGAAAGCTCTTTTGTTAGAGCTCTTCCCTCTTTTACTATAGTAGGATTAGCTTCTAACTCTATTCAAGAAGCAAAAGATAGGGTAAAAGCCGCGCTCTATGCAATAGACTTTAAATTTCCTCCATTAAAAGTGACGATTAATCTATCTCCAAGCGATATCAAAAAAAGCGGTAGTCATTTTGATCTAGCTATAGCTCTATCTATAGCCCTACAAAAGAAAAAAGTAGATTTTAAAGACTATTTTGTCTTTGGAGAGTTAGGGCTAGACGGGACTATAAAAGATACAAACTCTATATTTCCTCTCATATTGTCTCTAAAAGAGTTTTATAAGGATTTAAAAGTAGTTGTGCCTTGTGAATCGGTAGGCAAAATTTCAAAAATTCCCGGTGTTAAGATTTATTGCGTTGAAAATTTATTAAAAGCGGTAGATTTTTTTGTAAAAGAAGAAAAAAGGGAGATCAATAGCGCGGCTATCGAAGCTAAATCTATCGAGATATTAGGAAAAAGGTATTACTATGAAGATAATTTTCCTCTAGATTTTAAGGAAGTTAAAGGTCAAGAGATAGCAAAAAGGGCCGCTTTAATATCAGCTGCGGGAATGCACAACATTTTATTTGAGGGAAGTCCAGGGAGCGGTAAAAGTATGATCATAAAACGCTTAAGATATATTTTGCCGCCTATGAGTATTGAAGAGATATTAGAAGTGGCTAAGCTTTCGGCTTTAGATAAAAAAGAACCGACATTTACGCCCATACGACCTTTTAGATCTCCTCATCACTCATCTACTAAAGCTAGTATTTTCGGAGGCGGTTCTAATAGCGCAAAAATAGGAGAAGTGGCTCTATCCCATCTAGGGATACTTTTTTTCGATGAGCTTCCTCATTTTTCCAAAACAGTGTTAGAAGCGTTGAGAGAGCCTTTAGAAGACGGCAAAATTCTAATCTCAAGAGTAAATTCCAAGATAGAGTATAAAACCGATTTTTTATTTGCGGCGGCTATGAATCCTTGTCCTTGCGGCAATCTTTTAAGTTATAAAAAAGAGTGTAGATGTACCGAAGCTGAAATTCAAAGGTATAAAAATAGACTATCCGAACCCTTTTTAGATAGAATAGATTTATATGTTCAGATGAGCGAAATTAACCCTGAAGATAGTTCCACTATAAGCAGCAAAGAGATGAAAAAGTCCGTAATGAAAGCTTTTGAGGCGCAAAAAAGAAGAGGTCAAAAAAGAGTAAACGGAAAAATGGATGAAAAAGAGATTGAGAACTACTGCATTTTTAGCGAAGAAGCAAAAGAGATTTTAGATAGAGCAGTCGATAGATTTTCACTCTCATTTAGAAGTATTAACAAGATTAAAAAAGTCTCTAGAACAATTGCCGATTTAGAGGCATGCGAGAAGATTGAAAAAAAGCACCTATTGGAAGCGTTGGGATTTAGAAAAAGATAGATAATCTTCGGCGATTAAGCGCCAAAGATTGAAATAACCCCTTTTGTTATAAAATAACCACCTACCATAAGCCATACTGCCATTATCAGAGCCAACATAACAGGCTTTATACCGGCTTGTTTAAATTTTTGTACGCTTGTTTCCATACCTAAAGCGGTCATAGCCATAGTAAGTAAGAAAGTATCAATTTCGTTGATATCCTTTATGATAGGTTTTATAGCTTCAAAATCGGCTAAGGCGGAGTTTATGCCGGCCATTACTATAAACCATACTGCAAACCAAGGAATGGTTATTTTAAACTTTTGTTTTTTTTGCTCCGATTTTGTTGCTGCGGTTCTTGAAACAATCAATCCCAAAATAATCAAAAGAGGAGCTATCATCATAACTCTAGTCATTTTTACGATTACCGCGTTATCCGCCGCTACCCCTCCTATAGCTCCGCCGGCTGCGACTACCTGCGCTACCTCGTGAACCGTGCCGCCTACATAGATGCCGTACGCAGCCGGACTCATATCTAACAAGCCGGCCTTGTATAAAGCCGGATAAACAAACATTGCTATTGTTCCAAAAAGCACAACGGTTCCTACCGCTACCGCACTTTTATAGGGTTCTGCTTTTAAAACCGGTTCAGTGGCCAAAACCGCAGCCGCTCCGCATACGCTAGAACCCGAAGCGCAAAGAACGGATGTTTCTCTATCCATTTTAAAAATCTTTACCCCTAGCCACCATCCCAAAATAAAAGTAGTCGAAAGCATAATAACCGAAACTATCAAACCTGACATTCCGACTTCAATAATCTGTTGAAAAGTTATTCTAAATCCGTAAAGCACTATCGCAAATCTTAAAAGTTGTTTAGAACTAAAAACAATACCTGGAACCCACTCTTTTGGGATATGGCTTCTCAGAGTGTTGGCGTAGAACATACCTATAACGATACCTATTATTAAAGGACTTATAGCTAATTTCTTAATAAACCCCATATTTGAAATCTCTATAGCGGCTATAGTAAAAAGAGCAACAAAAAGTATACCGTTTAAGGTGTATCTGATATTTTCTTTTGAAAACGCCATATAAATCCTTTATATTAAAGATTATGCAAATACTAAATTATTTTGATAGAATATATCTTATGATATCAATGAAACTAAATATGATAATAATAATCCTTAAAAAGAATTATAATATTTTTTTTAAAATAAGAAAAATAAATAAATTGGTATATTATCATAAATATAATTGAAAAAGGATCTGAAGATGAAAATCACTCTAAGACAGATGGAGATCTTTTTGCAAGTAGCTAAAATAGGACATTTAACACAAGTGGCGAATGAGATGGGACTTAGTCAATCAGCCGTATCAATGTCTATAAAAGAGCTTGAGTGCATTCTTGGATGTAAACTTTTTGATAGGATACAGAAAAAACTCATCTTAAATGAAAAAGGGCGCGCTTTTATGCATGCGATTGAGCCTTTAATAAAAAAACTTCGAGATATAGAAGAAGAGTTTATGTCTCAAGAAAATAAAGGGGAACTTACGGTAGGAGCTAGCACCACAATAGCGGATTACATAATGCCGCATATTATTTGCGAATACATGGAAAAATATCCTGACGTAAAGATATCGATGAAGATAGGAAATACGGATGAAATAGTAAAAATGGTAGAAGATGGAAACGTAGATTTGGGATATATAGAGGGTGAAATCCAAAATTTCAATATAGTCTCTTCGCCGGTAGGTGTCGATGAGCTAATCGTAGTGACAGGAGATAAAAGTCTTGCTAAGAAAAAAGAGTACTATATAGATAATCTTTTAGAGTATAAATGGATTTTAAGAGAAGAAGGCTCCGGTACTCGTTCAGTCTTTTTAAATAAGATAAAAAATTATGTAACCGGTTTAAATCTATTTTTAGACCTACGCCATACGGAGGCGATAAAAAGCGTTTTAAAAAAGACTTCCGGAACTATTAGCTGTATATCAAAAATAGCGGTAAATAGAAACATAGAATGCGGAGAACTTTATCAACTTAAAATAAAAGGTTTTGATTTTTCCAGAGAGTTTTTTCAAATTCATCATAAAGACAAATACAAAAGCGAACTTTTTAAGAAGTTTAGCGTCTTTGCCAGATATAGATTCGGGGAAATTCTAAATAAATAATAGAGGAAAAATCATGCAAAATCTTTATAAAAGCGTGGCTTTTTTAGATAAAAAGTGTTATGAACACTACTATCTTCCAGAAGATATTTTGATGGAACACGCCGCTGAAGGGATTAATAGATTTATTAGAAAGAGTTTTCAAAAAGACTCTAAAGTATTGATAGTAGCCGGTCCAGGAAATAACGGAGGAGACGGAGTCGCGCTAGCTAGACTTTTATACGGTGATTTTGAAGTTTCTCTAGTTATGCCTTATGGAGCAAAATCTAAGATGTGCAAAATCCAGCTTGATAGATTTTTTGCGGTTGGAGGCGAGCTTAGCAATAGTATAAAAAAAGAGTATGATATAGTCATTGACGCTATTTTCGGTTCCGGTTTATCCAAACCTCTAAAAGATGACGCCGTTTTGCTTATAGAAAAACTCAACCTACTAAAAGCATACAAAATCGCGGTGGATATACCTTCTGGAATAGACGAAGATGGAAAGCCTTTGCCAATTGCGTTTAAAGCCGATATCACATTTACCATGGGCGCTTTAAAGAGCGCGCTTTATATGGACTTGGCAAAAGATTTTGTAGGAAAAGTAAAAGTCGTAGATTTAGGGGTGTCAAGAGAGCTTTATGAAGAGCCTTCCAATGTCAAACTTTTAGACGAAGAGGATCTAAAGCCCCCTTATAGAGAGAAGAGCTCTTCACATAAGGGAAATTACGGACATCTAGCTGTCATTGCCGGAGAAAAAGAGGGAGCCGCAATCCTAGCGGCTTTAAGCGCTTTAAACTTTGGAGCGGGTTTGGTAACCGTAGTAACAAATGAAAAGATTAATGTCCCTTTTGAGCTTATGCATTCAAACTCTTTGCCGAAAACCTCAAACGCTATAGCCGTAGGAATGGGTTTGGGACAAGAGTATAGCGATGAGGACTTTAACTCTTTGGTAATGGATAACAATCTGCCTTTGGTAATAGATGCGGATCTTTTTAAGAGCGAAAAGATAAAAGAGCTTTTAAAAAAGAGCAAGATTGTTTTGACCCCGCATCCTAAAGAGTTTGCCTCTATGCTTTATATCCTGAATATCGCGCAAGTTTCGCCAAAGGAGATACAGCAAAATAGACTCTATTTCGTTCAACAGTTTTGTAAAAAATATCCGGAAGTCGTCTTGCTGTTAAAAGGCGCAAATCCAATAATTGCGAAAAACGAGGAGATATTTATAAATCCGCACGGTTCAAACGCTCTTAGCAAAGGCGGAAGCGGAGACATACTAACAGGACTTATAGGCGCGCTTTTAGCCCAAGGATATGAGCCGTTATCGGCGGCTATTCAGGGCTCTTTAGCTCATGCAATAGCTTCCAAAAAAGTAGAAAAAGCAAATTACGCTTTAACGCCGGTTGATTTGATAGAGGCTGTGGGATGTCTTTAAAAAAGTTGGTAGTTTTGTTTAGCGGCGAAGGGACTAATCTTGAAAATATTATTAAAAAACTTCATAAAAAAGAGTTTGAAGGTAAAAAAATCGAAATCGTCAAAGCCATAACCAATAATCCTCATGCAAAAGGTATCGAAAAAGCTAAAAATTATGAAATTGAGGTCGAAGTTATCGATCATAGAAACTTCTCATCAAGAGAAGAGTTTGACGAAATTTTAGTTAAAAGCATAAAAAAAGTTAATCCGCATCTTGTTATTTTAGCGGGCTTTATGAGGATTTTATCTCCTGTTTTTACATCCAATATAAAAAACGCAATCAATATTCATCCATCCTTATTGCCTCTTTTCAAAGGAGCTAACGCAATAAAAAAAAGTTTTGAAAGCCAAATGAAAGTCGCCGGCGTTACTGTTCATAGAGTAAGCGATGAACTCGATTCGGGCGAGATTTTAGATCAACGCTGTTTCCATAGAGACAATGAAAGTTTCGAAGAGTTTGAAAAAAAAATTCATCAATTAGAGTATGAACTTTATCCAAAAGTAATTAAAAATCTTTTGATAAATTAGAAAAATTTTGACTATGAAAGCTTTTTAAAGTAAAATAAGATAAAAATTATCCCATTTAGGAGAAAATTATGGCTGATATTTTAAAAATAGGAAAATATGAATTCACAAGCAGACTTATAGTTGGAAGCGGAAAATATCCCGATTTTCAAACTACGTATGACGCGACTATCGCAAGTGGGGCGGAAATGATAACAGTCGCTGTAAGACGAGTAAATATTACCGATCCAAACAAAGAGAATCTTATGGACTATTTTAAAGATAGCGACGTTCAGTTTTTGCCAAATAGCGCAGGTTGCGTAACCGCCGAGGAGGCTATAACGCTTTTTAGACTAGTTAGAGAAGCTACAGGCATAGATATAATAAAACTAGAAATTATAGGAGATACTGAAAAAACTTTATATCCAGACGTAATAGAGACTGTTAAAGCTTGTGAAGTTTTGGCAAAAGAGGGATTTACCGTTATGGCTTACACCAACGACGATCCTATTGTTGCAAAGAGACTTGAAAATGCCGGAGCTGCCGCAGTTATGCCGTTAGCAGCCCCAATAGGAAGCGGACTAGGAATCCAAAATAGATACAACGTTGTATTTGTTAAAGAGGCCGTAAATGTTCCCGTAATAGTTGACGCAGGTGTCGGATGCGCAAGCGACGCTGCAATAGCGATGGAATTAGGAGCTGACGGAGTACTTACAAATACCGCTATAGCTCAAGCTAAAAATCCTATCACTATGGCGGAAGCTATGAAACATGCAGTAATTGCCGGAAGACTTAGCTATTTGGCAGGGCGTATTCCGAAAAAACCATACGCTACCGCTTCGAGTCCAACAGAGGGAATGATCCAATTTTAACTTTTTAATATGAGCCTATAAAATAGGCTCATATTTTTATAATTCCCATTAAGTTTAACATCATAAATAGTAGGGATATAGGAGCGATATAACGGATTGAAAATCTCCATATTTTATAAATTTTTTCTCCCATTTCCGGCTCTAATACGGTTTTTACCCTATCTTGATGTATTTCATAGCCTATAAAGATCGCTATTAAAAGTCCTCCCAGAGGCAACAGTATTGAATCGGTAGTATACTCTAATATATCAAATATCGGTTTACCCGCTATATTGAAAATATCTTCCCACCCTTTGGTATAAGAGAGCAGAGCGGCTATGCCTACTAGCCAATAGATAAAGCTTATAAAAACTACGGCTTTGCTCCTGCTAAAATCGAATCTATCTATTAGATATTGAACTACCGGCTCGACAAGGCTTATAGCCGAAGTGATTCCGGCAAATGCCAAAGATAAAAAGAAGAGTAGCGCAAAAATAATGCCCAAAGAGCCAAAATTATTTAAAATAGTTGGTAAAGATATAAAAACAAGCCCAGGCCCTTGAGAGGGAGATGCGCCAAACTGAAAAAGAAAACTAAAAATAACCAAACCGGCTATAAGCGCTATAAAAGTATCCATAAAGGTCACTATAAATGCTGTTTTTGTTATATTTGCATCTTTTGGCAAAGAAGCGGCGTATGTCATAATAGCTCCCATACCAAGAGAGAGAGTAAAAAACGAATGACCAACCGCTCTTACTATCGCTTCCGAGTTTAGTTTGTCCCATTTTGGCTCAAACATAAAACTCCAAGCCTTTGCAAATCCGTCTAAAGAGAAAGCGTATAAAAGAAGTCCAAAAAGGATCAGTATTAGCGCCGGCATAAGTATAAGATTTATCTTTTCTATACCGCTTTTGATTCCTTTATGTACTATATATCCTACTATAATAACTGCAATCGTATGATAAAAAATAGAAACTCCAGGACTTTGTGTTACCAAAGTATCAAAAATCGTTTTTGCATCTTCGGTAGTTGATGGCAGTCCGAACATTAGTTTGATTAGATAATAAAAAATCCACCCGATGACCACCGAGTAGAAAGTCATAATTATAATACCGTTAAAACCCATCAAACCGGCATATTTCCAATATTTTTTATTTGGAGGAGCTAAAGTTTCAAAACTTCCTACCGTATCTTTTCTACCCAGAGCTCCGATAAGCATTTCCGCAACCATTACAGAAAATCCGATAAAAGCTATTGTGATCAGATAAACTAAAACAAAAGCGCCTCCTCCATACTCTCCAGTCATATATGGAAATTTCCAGATATTTCCAAGTCCAACTGCGCTTCCTGCAGCCGCCATTATAAAACCGACTCGGCTAAAACGTTGAATTTTCACTTTCTCTCCTAACCTCTTTATGTTTTTTTCGCTTTTATTATATAAAAAAATAGTTAAATTAATATTTTTAAAAATAAAAAAGAGATAGCAGTTTTAACCCCGGATTTCACTATAGAACGCTGAAAAATTTTAAATTTTCACTCTAGAAGAGTTGAAATTTTTAAAAATCCTATATAGCATATATAAAAATAGCGCTGAAACGAAATATGCGAAAACCGGATTAAATCTATCCAATATTCGATTTTTTATAAAACAGATTTAAGCTTAAGTTTATATAATTAATTTTGCTTTATAAATTGAACATAGATATAAATTTTGCAACCGGCTCTATTGCCGCAGAGGATAGTTATGGATATAAAAAAGTTGCAAGAGGAAGCTAAAAATTTTAAAGTTTTGCTCATAGAAGATAACGAAGAGGTTTTATATGTAACGCAAACGCTTTTAAAAAAATTTTTTGCCGAAGTTAAAACCGCAAAAAACGGATTGGAAGGTTATGAGATTTTTGAAAAAGAGAATATTGATTTAATAATTACCGATATTAATATGCCTAAAATGAACGGTTTAAAACTCATTCGCGAAATTCGCAAAATCGACCAAGAAATACCCATAATAGTCTTATCCGCGTATGACGAGGCTAACTACTTTATAGAGTTGATAAAAGAGGGCGTGGACGGATATCTTATAAAACCGATTCAGTTTGAACAGCTGATCACTACTTTGCAAAAGACTATTTCAACGTTAATACAAAAAAGAGAAGTTGAGCGATATAAATATCTTTTAAAACAGTACAAAGAGGCTATGGACGAAGGTACGATAGTATCAAAAACTGATGCGACAGGGAAGATAACCTATGTTAACAAAAATTTTGAAAAAATCTCAAAATACTCTAAAGAGGAACTTCTAGGCAAACCTCACAATATTATCAGACATCCGGACGTTCCAAAAGAGTTCTTTAAAAAACTTTGGAAAACTATATTGTCAAAAAAGAGTTTTAAAGGCATAATTAGAAATTTAGACAAAGATGGAAAGACCTACTACGTTCAAAGCCTGATTAAACCAATATTGGATAACGAGGGCAATATCCAAGAGTTTATTTCAATCAGACAAGATGTTACGCATTTAGTAAATCCTAAAAAATTACTGTTAAAAGCTATTAAAGATTCGCCAAATAAAGTTTTCGTTTTAATGAAACTCGAACAGTACACGCTTTTAGAGGAGTTTTATCCCCAAGAGATTTTAGAGAGACTTGAAAATAGAGTTCTTAAATATTTTAATAAAATTTTTTATCAATATTTTCAAACAGATCATATATTTCATCTCGAAAACGGTTTATATGCGCTTCTGATTGAAAAAAAAAGTAGTGATAAAGAGATAGTTGAGCTTTTAAAAAAGATTCAAAAAAAGATTCAACAGGACAAAATAACGATAGACAAGGCAATACAATACGATATTTCCGTATTAATGAGCGTAGTTTATGAGGGAGATTACTTTTATGAGTCGGCTATTTTTGGTTTGAAAAAGCTAGAAAAGGAACAGAAATATTTTATAGTCGCAAACAATCTGGCAAAGGAATATAGAAAAAGGGTAGAAGAGAATATAAAAATTATAGAAGAGATAAAATATGCGCTAAATAATAACTCTATTTTGGTTTATTACCAACCTATAGTCGATTCAAGAACTTCAGAAATAGTAAAATATGAAGCTCTTGTGCGTATGCGCACTTCTAGCGGCGAGATAAAGACTCCTTTTTATTTTTTAGACGCTTCTAAATTGAGCAATCTTTATCCAAAAATTACTTTAGCGGTTATAGAAAAAACGATAGAGCTTTTACATAATACCAATAAACAAGTAAGCATAAATCTATCGGTATTGGATATAGAAAACGACGATGTTCGTTCCAATATAATCCATATTTTATCCGAACATCGCCCTTGCGTAGATAGAATAACTTTTGAGTTGCTCGAAGACGAAAAAGCTCATGATTTTAAAGTAGTAAAAAACTTTATAAAACTAGTAAAATCAATGGGAGCCACCATAGCGATTGATGATTTTGGCAAAGGATACTCAAACTACTCTAGGCTTATCGAATATGAGCCAGATTTTTTAAAAGTTGACGGCTCTTTGATCAAAGATATAAACCAAAATCCTATTAGTCATTCGGTTGTAAAAAGTATAGTAACCTTTGCTAAAGAACAAAACATGAAAATCGTCGCAGAGTTTGTAGAAAATGAGACTACGGTTAAAACATTGCAAGATTTAGGCGTAGATATGTTACAAGGCTATTTTTTTGGAAAACCTGAACCTTTAGAGTTTTAAAATGAAACAAGTTTTTGAAGTTTTGTTAATAGAGGACTCTAAAACTATTAACAACATCCTTTCTAAAAGACTTGAAGAGCTGGGATTAAAAGTGACTCAAGCCTTTACTCTAAAAGAGGCCGAGGATAAACTAAATCAAAAAAATTACGATTTTTTGATTTTAGATCTACATCTACCAGACGGCGAAGGCATAGACCTTTTAGGGAGTATACAGACAATAACCGAAACCAAGATAATAGTTCTTACTTCTACAGCCGATGACGAATCTTTAAGACAAGAGTTGTTTAACAGAGGAATATTGGACTATATTATCAAAGATCAGAACTTTCTCTATTCTGTAGAGGAAGTGATCAAGATTTTCGAACACTTTTTATCTAGAAAGAAAAAAGATATACTTATTATCGACGACTCAAAATTTGTGGTTCGACAAGTTAAAAGAATCTTAGAAACGAGAAATTACAACGTAGACGGCGCATATACCGGAAAAGATGGATTGGAACTATTGGAAAAAAAAGAGTATGAACTTATAATCTTAGATATCGAACTACCAGACCTTCACGGTTTAGAGATTTTAAAAAAAATCAGAGAAAAACCTTATCTTATCTATTTGCCTATTATCGTACTCTCAGGAAGCAATACGCCAGGTCTTGTTAGAAAGATACTCAAAAGCGGAGCTAACGATTATATTAAAAAACCTTTTGTTGCGGAAGAGTTTATTTTAAAAGTAGACTTTTGGATAGACTATTTTGAACAGCAGATGCAACTCAAACGTAAAACAGTGGAGTTGCAACGATTAAATGAGAAACTTGAACAGATAGTTAAAGTTGAAGTTGCTAAAAACGTAGAACAGGAAAAGATGCTACTCGCACAATCTAGACTAGCCGCTATGGGAGAACTAATAGCAATCATCGCCCATCAATGGAGACAACCTCTTAACGTTATTAGCACGATAGCTAATAACGTTAAAATATGGTTGGAACTTAAAGAGTATGATATAGAAAAGATTAAAGAAAACTGTGAGCATATCTTACGGCAGATCAACTACTTAGATACGACTATTGAAGATTTTAGGAACTTTTTTAAACCGCAAAAAAATATCGTAAAAACAGATTTTGGCAAAATTGTACAAAAAGCTGTAGAGATTTTAGAACATTTACTTTATGTAAAAGATATTGAACTAGATATAGAGAAAAAGTCTATAAAAGAGTTAAAAACATATGAAAACGATCTTTTGCAAGCAGTTATAAACATTATAAAAAACGCCGTTGACGCTATAGAAAATAAACGCGTAAGAAAAATCAAAATTTTGATAGACGGATGTAAACTAGAGATAGCGGATAACGGAGGAGGCGTACCCTCCAAAATAATAAAAAAAATCTTTGAGCCCTATTTTAGCACTAAAGGAGAGAAAGGAACCGGACTCGGACTATATTTGAGCAAACTCATCGTAGAAGAAAAATGCAAAGGAAAATTAGAACTAAGAAATGAAAAAGATGGCGCAGTTTTTACTATAAATCTATGTAAAAATTAAATATAAATTTTCAAAATCATAATGAGTGCCATATCTATTGGACTTATACAATCTATTTACAATTTAAAATAATTTAGTTATAATTTCATTCCAAATTAACACGCGGGAGTAGCTCAGGGGTAGAGCACAACCTTGCCAAGGTTGGGGTCGCGGGTTCGAATCCCGTCTCCCGCTCCATTTTTTTTAAAGCAGTCGATGTTTTTCTCAACGCTTTTTGCCCGGGTGGCGGAATTGGTAGACGCAAGGGACTTAAAATCCCTCGGAGGTTTTCTCCGTGCCGGTTCAAGTCCGGCCTCGGGCACCATATGTGAAAAATTGACAACAGCTTGTCAATTTTTTTACTAAAGCGCTTTAAAGTGATTTTCATATATACAGAGCGTAGCGATTACATAGAAAATCGCGATTATTTAGGTTAACTTAAAATTTAACGCATCTAAAAACGATCGTTTATGTATTCATTGCGGCGGCATAGCCAAGTGGTAAGGCACGGGCCTGCAAAGCCCTGATCCCCGGTTCGAATCCGGGTGCCGCCTCCAAACTACTTTTCTCCCGGAAGGGGAGGTGGCAGAGCTGGTTTAATGCACCGGTCTTGAAAACCGGCGTGGGTGATGAGCCCACCCAGGGTTCGAATCCCTGCCTCCCCGCCACTTTGTTAGTTAGTGGATAGTCGATAGTTTATAGTAAACAGTTAAAACCGAATAACTATCAACCATCAATTATCTACTAATATGGGGAGATGGCCGAGTGGTTGAAGGCGCACGCCTGGAACGCGTGTAAGGGTTAACAGCCCTTCGTGGGTTCGAATCCCACTCTCTCCGCCAGGAGAGGAGCATTGAGAGCTTTTTGAGCTTTCAATGCTCCTCTTCAGACCCGTGCAACAGTCTTAAGAGGCAAAGCTTCAGGGCGGGAACGCAGCAGAGCACCTTTTGAGACTGTGTGCCGCGGGTATCTGGGGAGGAGTCTTCAAAAATTTTTTAAATAGTTTAAAAAATCATTTTTATCCATAGGTTTTGCAAAGTAGTATCCTTGCACAAAGTCGCAGCCTATAGATTTTAAAATCTCAATATGCTCATCTTTTTCAACGCCTTCGGCTATCGCTTTTTTATTTAATGTTTTTGCAAGTTGCACAATCATTTTCGTTATGATGACGTCGTCATTGTCTATATGCAAATCTTTTATAAATTCTCTATCTATTTTAATAGTATCATAAGGTAATCTCTTTAAATAGTTTAAAGACGAATATCCCGATCCAAAATCGTCTATCGATATTTTAAATCCGAGTTTTTTGATCTTTTCAAGAATTTCAATGCTGTTTTCGATATTGTCCATCGCCAAAGTTTCAGTTATTTCAAACTCTATCTTTTCCGGGTCTATTTTATAAATTTTTAATAGTTCCGTTATCGTTGATAAAAACTCTTTGCTTTTAAACTGTCTTGCCGAGATATTTACGGATAATGATAAATCGCTAAATTCTGAATTTTCCCACTCTTTAATCTGTAAAAAACTCTTTTTTATGATGTAATTGTCATATTCAATAATCAAGTTGCTATTTTCCGCGATATGGATATATTCATTTGGATACATTAAGCCTCTTTTGGGATGCATCCATCTAGATAAAACCTCAGCGCTTACAATCTCTTTATTTGTCAATGAAATTTTAGGTTGAAAATAGAGCCTAATCTCATCCTCTTTCTTTAACGCTTTTTTTAAATCTTTTACAATTTCATGATAGTTTTCCATACTTTTTTTGATAGAAATATCAAAAAAGTTATATCTATTTTTTCCAGTTTTTTTAGATTGATACATAGCTACGTCAGCATATTTTATAAGCTCTTCGGCCTCTAAGCTATCATCTGGAAAAGTAGCTATTCCTAGACTGCAAGTGACGGAAAAAATATGATTTTTTATATTGTACTCTTTTGAAATGTTATCTATGATTTTTTTTGAAACCTTTTCTATATCTTCTTTATTATTTACGTAAGGCAAAAGAATAATAAACTCGTCTCCTCCTACTCTCGCTACAATATCAGATTCTCTTAAAATATTTTTTAACGTTTTAGATACTATCATTAAAAGTTCATCTCCCACACTATGTCCAAAAGTATCGTTTATAAACTTAAAATTGTCCAAATCTAAATATAAAATTGCAAAACCTTGTTTTTCTCTTTTTGATAACTTTATAAAAAAATCCAATTTTTCTAAAAAAGCCGTTCTATTTAACAAAAGAGTAAGAGTGTCATGATAAGCTAAAAATTCTACTTTATTTTTTGCTTCTATCTCTTCAGTTATATCCATAACTAATACCCAAAATCTTAGTGGGATTACTTTTATGTTTTTTAACTTTCGCTTCTGTTTTTAAATATTTAATTTTTCCGTATTTATTTACTATCTTGTGTACAAGATCAAACTTAGAGCCGTTTTTTAAAGCTATCGTTATATTATCTTCAAAAATTATTCTATCATCGCCAGGTATTTTTTCTAAAAAAATCTGCCAACTTATTTTTTCTTTTCTTTTAAATCCTATCAATCTAAAAAACTCTTTACTAACAAAAAACCTATTTTTTTCTGGAATATATTCCCAACTCCCTATATGAGCCAATCTTTGAGCATCTTCTAAATGGTTCTGTTTTTCTATAAGTTTTTTATATAATCTTTTAGAGATTTCACTACTATCTTTTAACTTATTCAAAAAGCTATTTATAGAGTTTACGATTAAAGCTAACTCAAAATATTTCTCTTTTGTTTTGAGAATTTTTGGATTGTTAGGGTCTATATTTTTTAAATCATTAGCCAATACATAGATAGCTTCTATCCTCTTATATAAATATACTGATAAAATAACCAATATTGGGAAAAAAATTATAAATAGAACAAATATCATTTTTTTATATTTGTTATAAAACTCTACGGAATAGTAGTTTTCATAAGCTATCTTAATCTCGCCTATCTCTATGCCATCATCGTCATATATTTTAAAAGTTTTATAAATTAGATGATCTTTATTTTGGCCAAAAGGGTTTTTATCATCTCTAAAGAGTTTATACTCTTTTTTTAAAATATTGTTTTTTAAATATATTCCTTTTAGATTATTCAATCTAAAAAAAGTCTTATTTAAAATCTTCTCAATTTCGTTTTTATTGTTAAAATTTTTTTTCAAAATATAGATTTCGTTTTCTATTATAGACTCTATTCTGGTTTTTTCCATGTTTTCTAAAGACTCTTTTGCCAATTTCAAATTGAAGAGATTAAATATGATAAAAATGGAGAAGATTGAAAAGATTATTATTAGAAATTTTATAATTATTGAGTTAAAATTTATAATTCTCATAGTATATTTGCTATCTTAAAGTAAGTTTTTATTTATATCGCTTATTTATTAATTATATTAGTTTTTCTTTAAAATTTAATTGAAATCTTTGAATATTTGAATATATTATAGATTATAGAGAGTACGAGAGGGTGCGGGTATGAGCAAAAAACTCCATTTTTCCATCGCTCATACTATTTCTTTGCTAATATTATCGCTATCTATCTCTATAACGGTATGAACATTTCCTCTTGGATTAAAATCGGCTGTAATTTTCATCCATTTTGGTTTTATTTTATCAAAAAGAATATCAAAAATCTCATTTGCGCTATCTTCATGAGATATATATCTATCTCTAAAAGAGTTGATATATAGTTTTATGGCTTTTAACTCCACTACCCACTCATTAGGAATATACTCTAGATAAATAGTCGCAAAGTCCGGATAGCCGCTTCTTGGACAAAGGCAAGTAAATTCCGGTAAAGTTATATTTATTTTGTAGTTTTTTTTATGTTTATTAGGCCATATTTCAAGGTCTTTTTTAGGATCAAACTTTTTAATCTCTTTTTCACCGTATTTCATACTTATCCTCCAAAAATCTTTTTAGTTCCTCCGAAGTAAGAGGATTTGCAACAGCATATCCTTGAATATAATCAACACCTATATTTTTAAAAATTTCTATCATATTCTTATCGTCTATAAATTTTATAACCGTTTTAGTGCCTATCTCTTCGAAAAAACTAACCCAGCTTTTTAAAAGATTATGATATATTTTGTCTTTTACCATTTTCGTATAATATTTGTCAAAATGGATAAAATCAACTTCTATCTCTTTTATATATTCAAACGAAGCGTTTAGTGAACCAAAATTGTCAAAGGATATTTTAAATCCCATCTTTTTATATATATCTAAAACATGCTTATAATAATCGATATCTTTATAGAGTCTGTTTTCAAAAAGTTCCAATACTATAGAGTTTTTTGGAACCTCAAATTTATTGAAAATATTTTTTATATCTTCTGTAAACTTTTTGTCTCTAATAGAAAAAGGGGATAAATTAAAACTATAATATATATTTTTAGGCAATTTGTCTTCTTCTATAGTCTTTAATACTTTCTCTATCAAAATCTGATCAAATCTCTTTTCAAATCCGAGTCTGTTTATAACAGGGATAAATTGACTAGGATGTATGATAGAACCATCTTTGTCGATAAGTTTTACAATTATCTCTATCAGATCAAATCTTAAAGTTTTCAGATTAAAAGATGGTTGAAATCTTATAGAGAGACTCTTGTTTTCAACCGTATCTATTATAAATTTTTCAAATTTATTGGCTTCTATATTTTTCTTTTGCGCTATTAAAACCCTTTTTGATTTAGGTATATACTGATAATCCGTATATAACTGATATAGATACTCTACTATCTTTTTTATATCTTTGCTATAGTTTTTATCCGTCAAAGTTGCGAAAATCTTTATATCAATATCATCTATTTTTGTTCTATCGTATCTTTTTATAAATTCGTCTAAAAAAGATTTTATACTCTCTTGACTATTTTGCACTCCTATTAAAAATTCTCCGCCTTTATAGTGTCCAATAGGAACTTTTCCATATCTCTTTTTAAAATAGTCGTCAATTATCTCGGCAAATTTTTCTAAAACCTTATCACCCTTTTCTATTCCGTATCTTTCGTTTATATCGGTTAAGTTATCTATAGATATCAAGATTACGCTATAGGGTTCTTTTACGGATATATCTTTTTGCAGATATTTTAGTATAGTCTCTCTGTTAAAAGCTTTGGATACTGGATCTGTGATTTTTTGAGAAAGTCCCTCATAAATCATAAAAAAAATAAAATATATCGAAGCAAAAATCGTCAATAACAGCAAAGAGAGGTTAAAAAGATTAAATCTTCCGTCTTTAAATATTACAAAAATTATAACCGAAACCAAAACTAGGATAGGTATTCCTATCCTAAGCGCAAGCTTAAACCTAGCGTCTCTTTCAATCTCTTGAGAGTAGAGCATCAAACATCCAAATGTTTTACGTCTTTAGCGTGTTCTTCGATATATTTTTTCCTCGGTTCTACCTCATCACCCATAAAAAGATTAAACACATCGCTTGCAGTCTCGGCGTTTTCTACGGTAACTCTAAGAAGTCTTCTATTTTCAGGATTCATTGTTGTTTCCCAGAGCTGTTCTGGGTTCATCTCTCCCAAACCTTTGTATCGTTGAATATATGCGCCCTTTTTGGCATTTTTTTCCACATCTTCCAAAACTTTTATAATATCTTTATCTTTTAAAGACTCTGGAATTCTCTCTTCAATCTTTTCATGGATATATACAGCTTCTACATAAAAAGGATTGGTAAAAAGTTCGTCATCTATAATAATCTCTTCCAAACCCTCATCTGTTTGAACATATAAATGAATTTTTTCATCACCGATATCTGAAGATAAGATATTGAAATCTAAAGTTGAGAGATACTCTTTAATATTTTTAAAGAGTTTTTCGTTTTCCAAAGCCAAAATATCTTTATGCTCTATAAGATATCTTACAACTTCTATCAAAGAGTATCTCTTTTCTATCTCTTTTAAGATCATTCTATAGTGTGCAACCAGATTGAAAAAGTCTATAAGATCATACTTGCCTATACCTTCCACTTCTAAAGAATCGATTCCGTTTTCGATCAAAAATTGGTTTAGTTCCGTATCATCTTTTAGATAGACCTCTTTTTTGCCTTTTTTATATCTGTATAGCGGAGGTTGAGCTATGTAAAGATAGCCTTTCTCTACGATAGGTTTTAAAAATCTAAAGAAAAAGGTTAAAAGAAGTGTTTGAATATGGCTTCCATCAACATCTGCGTCGGTCATTATAATGATTTTATGATATCTTAGCTTATTTTCGTCAAACTCCTCGCCTATTCCGCAACCAAGAGCGGTTATTATATTTTTAATCTCATCGGATTTTAAAATCTTATCCAGTCTTGCTTTTTCTACATTTAATATTTTTCCTTTTAAAGGCAATATCGCTTGAAAGACTCTATCACGTCCTTGTTTAGCGCTTCCGCCGGCACTATCTCCCTCTACTAAGTATAGCTCGCTAATAACAGGGTCTTTACTTTGACAATCAGCCAATTTTCCAGGAAGCGTTCCGACACTCATAGCATCTTTGCGTCTTACCAGCTCCCTAGCTTTTTTAGCCGCTTCTCTTCCTCTAGCGGCGGCTAAAGCTTTATTCATAATAGTTTTGGCCTCTATCGGGTTTTCTTCAAAATATTTTACAAGTTTTTCATATGTAAGTTTTTGAACAAGAGGCCTAACATAACTTGAACCAAGTTTTCCTTTGGTTTGCCCTTCAAACTGAGGTTCTGGAACCTTAACGCTTATAACCGACACAAGCCCTTCTCTTACGTCGTCGCCCGTTATTTTTACACTCTTTTCTTTCGCCCCAGCATTTTGCGCTATATAGTTTGAAATCGCTCTTGTAAGTCCTGCTCTAAAGCCGCTTTCATGCGTTCCACCTTCCGGAGTTCTGATATTGTTAACAAAACTTAAAACCTTTTCATCGAAACCGTCATTATATAAAAGAGCGATATCAACTTCGATATCCTCTATCTTTTCGTTTATTATAAAAGGTTTAGTTATAGCTGTTTTTCTGTTCAAATCTTCAACAAACTGCTTTAATCCTCCTTCAAAATGATAAACCTCTTTTTTATCATCTCTCTCATCTTTGAAAGTTATTGTGATATTGGGATTTAGGTATGCTAGTTCCCTAAATCTTTTAGCTAAAATATCGTATTTAAACTCGACAGTTTCGAAGATATCTTCATCTGGCCAAAACTCTATAGTCGTTCCCGTTCTATTAGTTTCGCCAATAACTATAAGATCAGTTATAGGTATTCCTTTTTCAAACTCTTGTCTGTGAATTTTACCGTCGCGTTTTATTGTCATAATGAGTTTTTTTGATAGAGCGTTAACTACTGACACTCCTACGCCATGAAGACCGCCGCTTACTTTATAAGCCTCTTTTTCAAATTTTCCGCCGGCATGCAGAACGGTTAAAACAACAGTTGCCGCCGGTATTTTCTCTGTGGGGTGAATATCTACCGGAATTCCTCTGCCGTTGTCGCTAATAATCGCGCTTCCGTTTTTCGTGAGAGTTATGTCTATTTTGCTGCAATATCCCGCCATTGCCTCATCTATGGAGTTATCTACAACTTCATAGATGAGATGGTGCAATCCGTTTATATTTGTATCACCGATATACATTCCCGGTCTTTTTCTGACCGCTTCTAGACCCTTTAGAACTTTTATCTTCTCGGCGCCGTAATTTTTCTCCATTGTTTACCTCTTTGAGAAAATAGAGGGAAAGCCCTCTTATAAAATTTATAGATTATATCTTTTTTTTGTTGAATTATCGATTAGATTACGATAGGCATTATAATAGTAATGAAGTTGTCTTTTTTAAGTAAGAACGGAAGTTCCGGCTCGTTTAGTCCCATTTGAAATTCGTTGTTTTCTATATTTGCCAAAAAATCCAAAAGGTATCTGCTATTTATTGCCATTACAAATTTTTCTTCAAAAGGGGTTTCAACCTCTATTTCAGTTTGGGCTTCAATGTTTTCTTCGCTTAAACTTTTAAAGATGATTCTATCTTTTAAAAATGTAAGTTTTATTTCGTTAGAGATTGTAGTTATCTGTTTAATCGCTTCCACCATTTTGTCTTTAGGTAGATTGAGTTGAAATCTAAGCTCTTTAGGTATAATTCTTTCATAATCTGGAAACTTTCCGTTTATAAGTTTTGTAAAGAATAGGTAGTTTCCTGATTTTATTATAAGATTGGTTTCGTCGTAAAAAATGTTTAAATCCTCTAAAAATAGTTTTTGTATCTCCAATATGGCTTTTTTTGGTATTATTAATGCCAAAGTTGAATTTGGCGAATTTTCTAATTTAATAAGAGCTAATCTTCTGGTATCCGTAGCCACAATGTTTATAAACTCCTCTTTTATATCGATTAAAGCACCGTTAAGCTCAAATTTGGGGTTATTAGTGTCTATTGCGGGAGTCACTTTTTTTAAAGATGTTACAAATTCTACGCTGTTTATTGAGATATTCGGTTTGTTTTCCGTTTGTGGAAAAGTCGGATACTCTTGCGGATCAAATATTGGCAATTTGAATTTTGAATGCCCCTGTTTTATAAAGAGCGTCTCTTCTTTTTGTTCTAAGATTATCTCGTCGTCTTTTAATATTCTTACGATATCTAAAAGTTTTTTTCCGTTAGCCGTTGCTTTTCCTTCTTCTTTTATATCCACGTCTTCGATTTCAGTTTTTAAACCTATTTCGTAATCGGTGGCTTTTAGTGTGATATGTGTTCTGTTTGTTTCAATATAGACGTGCGAAGTTATTTGACTTGTATCTTTTTTTTCTAAAAAAGGTTGCAGTTGGCTTAAAACCTGCTCTAGTATACTTTTTTGGATAGAGATTTTCATAATTTCTCCTTTGGGTTTGCTTTATCAATTTTATATAAAAAATGCCTATATATTTATTAAATTTTTAGAAATAGTAGTAGTTTATCGTTAATTTGTGAAAATGTTTTATAATTGGCTAAAAAACGCTGTTTTAGAAAATTTGTTGTGTCTTGTTTTTTTCACAAATATTCACTGTTGATGTTTTATTTTATTAGTAAGTTCCTCTATTTGAACTTTAAAATTTTCATCTTTTTGCATAATCTCATTTATTTTTTTCATAGCATGACTAACCGAAGTGTGATCTTTCATCCCAAAATATTGTGCAAGTGCCGGCATAGAGTTTGGCGTTAGGTTTCTGGCTAGATACATAACGATTCTTCTAGCGTTTACTATCTGGCGGCTTCTTGATTTGCTTTTTATTTCGCTTGGTTTTACGTTTAACTCTTGGGATACAACTTTGATGATATCTTCCATAGTAATGTTTTCTTGCTGCTCTTTGATCTGCTCTTTTAACACGCTTTTGGCGAAATCTAATGTTATTTTTTGGTTCATCAAAGAGGCGTATGCGTTAAGTTTGATGATGATGCCTTCGATTTCTCTTATATTGTTGTCCATTTTTGCGGCCAAATAGTTTACAACTTCATTATCTAGGCTTATTCCGTCAAGTTCACATTTTTTCTTTATAATAGCTATTTTTGTTTCAAGTTCTGGAGGCTGGATATCAGCTATGAGTCCCCATTCAAATCTGCTTTTTAATCTATCTTCTAGTCCGGCAATCATTTTTGGGTGTTTGTCGCTTGTTAAAACTATCTGCTTTAATTTGTTATGAAGTTCGTTAAACGTGTGAAAAAACTCCTCTTGAGTTTGCTCTTTTCTACTTAGAAACTGTACATCGTCTATCAAAAGCAGGTCGCACTGTCTATATTTTTCTCTAAATCTCTCCATTGTTCCCATTCTAAGATGGTATGTAAAATCGTTCATAAATTGCTCTGTCGTAGTATAAATGATAGATTTCCCTCTATCAAGATTAAAATTTCCTATAGCTTGCAAAAGATGGGTTTTTCCAAGGCCAACGCCGCCGTAAATAAAGAGCGGATTGTAGAGCTGTCCAGGCTTTTCCGCTACGCTTAAAGAGGCGGTATATGCGAACTGGTTTGAACTTCCCACAACAAAATTTTCAAACGTGTATGAAGGATTTAGTTTTGTACTCGAGCTACTTTTTTGAGTCTCTTTTTTTGAGATAATTTTTCTCTTTTTATCAGATTTTCCGACAACTATTTCAACTTCAGGTTTTACTCCTGTTTTTATTTCGTAAAGTTGTGCTATTTTTTTTGAGTATTTTGTTTTTACCCAATTCGCTATAAGTGGATTTGGAGCTTTGTATACCGCGAAATCGCTTTTTGAGGATTTTTCATCATATTTTAACTGTTTTATATATCTTTCATACTCTATATTGGTTATCTCATCTTTTAACATTTTTAAGATCTGATTTCCAAGCATATTTACCCTTGAAAAAAGATTTCACATTGTGAAAAATATGTGAATTATGTGAATATTTTATCTAAAACTTTCCTATATTTAGTTAAAATTATCGTTAGAGATATAGATTATGATATAAAAAGGCGTGAAAAATAGTGAATATTTTAGGAATAGACCCAGGAAGCAGAAATTTGGGATACGCTATCGTAAAAATGGATAGAAACTCCCTTAGCCTTGTAGAAGCGGGACTTATTAAGATAAGGCCGGATGATTTACAATGTCAAATAAGCCAACTTATAGAGGGTTTGGATCTGGTTTTAAAAAATCATACTATTGACGAAGTGGCTATTGAAGATATATTTTACGCATACAATCCAAAAACAGTTTTAAAACTTGCACAATTTAGAGGAGCTTTGAGTCTTAGGATTTTGCAAATTCACGGAAATTTTAGCGAATATACTCCTTTGCAGGTAAAAAAAGCTCTTACCGGAAAGGCAAAAGCGAAAAAAGAGCAGGTTGCTTTTATGGTAAAAAAGATTTTAGGAATAAAAAAAGAGATAAAACCTCTAGATATTACGGATGCTATGGCGGTCGCTATTGCGCATTCGCAAAGGATAGGAAAAAATAACGTAAAACCGAATTGATAATATAGGAAATAATTTGAATAGAAATAAGAGTTTGGGACTTAAAGAGCTTATAGCCATTGCGGTAGGCGGTATGATTGGCGGAGGGATTTTTACTATATTGGGAATTTCTGTATCGATGATTGGCTTTTTAGCGCCTTTTTCAATAGCTCTTGGCGGTGTAATAGCTCTTTTTGCCGCTTACTCTTATGTAAAGCTTGGCGTTTATTATAAAGACGAGGGGGCAACCTACGCCTTTTTTAAACGAACTTTTTCAGATTCACATTTGGCGGCTTCTTTTATAGGATGGTATACCATATTTGGTTATATTAGTACACTTTCGCTATATGCTTATACCTTCTCTTCATACTCTATTAGCGGATTTGAGTTTGCTAACAGCGAAATAGTTAGAAAAATTGTAGCGATAGCTATTATTTGGATATTTGCCGCTATCAATCTTTGGAGCGTAAGGGCGATGGGTAAGATAGAGGATCTTATGGTCTATATAAAGCTTATGGTACTAGTTGTGATCTCTTTCGTTTTAATTTACTATAAAAAAGTGGATATGCAAACATTTTATCAGATGTTGTTGCAAGATTTTGAGCATTCTAGATTTATAGATATTTTAATAGTCGCTTCTGTAACTTTTGTGGCGTATGAAGGTTTTCAACTGGTTATAAATGCAGTTAAAGAGATGGATAATCCAGATAAAAATATTCCAAGAGCTATTTACGGAGCTATTATACTAGTAGCATCTATATATTTTATAATAGCCCTTGGTTCTATACTCTCAATTTCGATTGACGATTTAATAAAAAATAAAGAGTATGCGTTAGCTTACGGCGCAAAAGAGATTTTAGGAGATTTGGGTCAAAATCTTGTGATAATAGGCGCAATTTTATCTACAAGTTCCGCTATCAGCGGGACGATGTTCGGCTCATCTAGACAGATGGCAAGAATTTCGGATGACGGATATATGCCTAAAATACTCTCTAGAAGAAGAGGAACTATTCCGAATTATGCGATTATTGTTATGGCTATAACTGCCTCTATACTTATTTTAGTAGGCGGACTTAGAGTAATTTTGGAGTTTGGAAGTATTACTTTTTTGTTGGTTTCTCTTTTAATGGCTATTGCGAACTTTAAAATTCGTACATATACCAACTCTTCAACTCTTTTTACTTTGATTGCGATTTTTGGTCTATTTGTAGGTTCTATACTGATTTTATGGTACGAATACAAAACAAAGCCGGAGCAGATGATTTTTATAACGGTTATTTATATTATATTGACTCTTTTTGCTTACGGATACTCTCTTATCGCTTCTAAAAGTAGTTAATAGCGTAAAAAAGTTTAATCTTGTTTTTGAATACACTCTTCAAAAAGGTATTTATGGTCTTCAGGTAGATTTTCGTAAATTTTAAACGCTAGATTTCTTATCTCCCAAAGAGCCGATTTTGAGCTTCTAAGAGCCAAAAAGTTTTGAAGTGAACGGGCGTTAATAGTCCAGGTAAGCTCTGTTTTGTAACATTCTGGAAGGCAGTATTTGGCAATATCGTTTGAGACTCCCTCTTTTAAAACTTTTTGTAGATTGTTTAGAGCTTTTATGCTCATCCTATCTACCGTTTCGTTACCGGTTAATACAAGATATTTTTTTACTCTATCATAATCGTTTTCTTCAAAAGGCTCCTCGTTTTTTAACTCTTTTAAGGTATATCTTGTAGATTTTACGCTCAAACTTGCCATTCTGTGGCGCGCCAACTCTTGTAAAAGCGCCCTTGATATGCCTTGAATGTAAAAGGTATAAACCAGATGTTCCAAAGTTGACGCGTGTTTATATTTGTTTCCGACTCTATCGATAAGTTCTCTATCTTTTTCTCCACCATTATCACTTTTGTCAAAACTTTGCCAGCAAGTCCTTATTGCATGAGCGCAAACTTCTAATGAAGTATGGTGAAGCAGTGTAACTTTCATAAAAGTCCTTTATGATATAATTTAGATAATTATAGCAAAAAGGCTTGAGATGACGGCAAAGTATATTCCAAATTATACCTATGAAGATTATAAAAAGTGGGAAGGTGATTGGGAGTTGATTGATGGAATAGCTATTGCAATGGCTCCAAGTCCAATAAGTGATCATCAAATAATTTTAGCTCAAATTACTAAAGAGATTGCAAACTCTTTAGATGAGTGTGAAGAGTGTTTTGTTTTGGTTGAAGAGGACTGGAAGATAGATGAGGAGAATGTTGTTAGACCAGATATTAGTGTAGTCTGTGGCGAAATTGGTGATTTTATACAAAAAGCACCGGAAATCATTGTAGAGATAGTAAGTCCAACTACTGCTTATAAAGATGAAAATATAAAATTTGAAATATATGAAAAAGAGAAGGTTAAATTCTATATATTGGTGTATCCAAAAGATTTTAAAGCAAAAATTTTTAGATTAACTGGTAAAGAATATGATAAATATGGAGATTTTTTTGACCAAAAGGCTATTTTGGATCTGGACTGCAAAATTGAAATAGACTTTGAAAATGTATTTAGAAAATTAAAAAAACTAAGAAAGAAGATATAGCTTGAAGTGTACTGACAGGTTTCATCCAAGTATTGACGATTTTAGACACTCTTTTCACAGAGATAGAGACAGAATTATACACTGCTCCTCTTTTAGAAGATTGGAGTATAAGACTCAAGTTTTTATCAATTATGAGGGAGACTATTTTAGGACGAGACTTACACACTCTTTGGAAGTTAGTCAAATCGCAAGAACAATTGCAAGAGAGTTGGGTTTAAATGAAGCTTTGGCCGAATCTATTGCTTTGGCGCATGATTTGGGTCATACTCCATTTGGACACGTTGGAGGAGATGAGCTTGATAGAGTTATAAAAGATGGATTTAGCGAAAACGGTTTTGAGCACAACTTTCAAAGTTATAGAGTTGTTACAAAACTAGAAAAAAGATACAAAGATTTCGACGGACTAAATCTAACATTTGCCACATTGGAAGGTATTTTAAAACACTCTTATCCTTATAAAAAACCGTTTTTGACAGAATGGTTTGAAGAGACGTTTGAACTTGACAAACACCCTTCGTTAGAAGCTATGGTCGTTGATAAAGCAGATGAGATAGCTTATATAAGTCACGATATAGACGACGGGGTAAAGTATAATTTAATAGATTTTGAAACACTAAAAGAGAGTTCGTTGGTAAATGAGGTTATAAATGAGGTGAAAAAAGATGGCTTAAGTGAAGAAGATAAACTTTTTAGATATAAATTCTCTTCACTTTTGATAGCGAAACTTGTTATCTCTTTGATAGAAGAGTCTAAAAAAAACGGCATTGAAAATAGAAGAGTTCTTTGCAAAACTATCCCGGCGTCCGAAAAATTACCGATAAATTACGGTATCGGACTAAATAAGGAGATAAAAGAGTTAAAAAAGATTTTGCATCAAAGACTATATAAGCATCCAAAAATTTTAAGAAAAATGTATGCTGGAAAAAACTGTATCCAAAATCTTTTTTACGCTTTTACTAAAGAGCCTAGACTTATGCCAGAAGAGTTTTATAAAAGGTGCGAAGATGAAAAAATTTACAGAGTGGCCGCAGATTTTATAGCCGGAATGAGCGACAGATACGCTATGAAAATGTATCACGAGATATACGGGATCACTTTGTAAATCTCAATTTTAAAAGAGTCTTTTTTAGCTCATCTACGCTTTTGATTGCCTCTTTGTAGTCGCTAAATCCCCAATTAACTTTTATAAATCCTATCCCAGCGGCGTTTGCGGCTTCTTCATCTGTCCTTCCATCTCCTATTAAGATAATTTCTTGTTTTTTACAGTTAAAATAGTTGATGATTTTTAAAATCATATCTGGAGCCGGTTTTGGATGAGCCACTTCGTCGGCGCAGACGATTATCTCGAAATATCCATCAATTTTTAAATGTTTCAGTATCTCAAATGCAGAAGCTCTATATGCATTTGTAGCGAGAGAGAGTCTAAAATAGTCTTTAATCTCATCCAAAAGTTCTTTTATACCTGTAAAAAGCATAACTTCATTTTGGTGGTTTTTTGTGTAATACTCTCTAAACCACTCGATCTGTTCTTTATTATATTCGTTTGAATTATAAAAAAATTTCGGTTTATCTAGATATGGGTCGTTTACCGCTTCAATGATCACTTTTTTTGGAAGAGGGTTTAACCCTATCTTTTTTCTTACGTAATTTATAGAGTTTGAAATAATTAAAGAGCTATCTATCAAAGTTCCATCCATATCAAAGATTAGATATTTTATCATTTAAAACCCTTAATTTTGGCGTATTTGGTATACTTAATATATTGGTATATTTTAAAAATTTAATCTATTTTTTCTTCCCAATAACTAATAACTAATATACTAATGACTATTCTATCAATTTGGATAATATATCAAAAGATAGTATTATTTCAAAAAAAATTTGAGGAAAAAGATGCAAAATATTAGAAATATTGCGGTAATTGCACACGTTGATCACGGAAAAACCACACTAGTTGACGAGCTTTTAAAACAATCGGGAACTATAGAGGCTCACAAAGAGTTGGCAGAGCGAGCTTTGGATAGCAACGAATTGGAAAAAGAGAGAGGTATTACGATCCTTTCAAAAAATACGGCTATTAGGTATAAAGACGTAAAAATAAATATCATAGACACCCCAGGACACGCAGATTTTGGTGGAGAGGTTGAACGCGTTTTAAAGATGGTTGACGGGGTTTTGCTTTTAGTTGATGCCGCAGAAGGGGTAATGCCTCAGACAAAATTTGTTGTAAAAAAAGCTATCTCTTTGGGATTAAAACCTATTTTGGTTATCAATAAGATAGATAAGCCGGCAGCCGATCCAGAAAGGGTGGTTGATGAGGTTTTTGATCTTTTCGTAAACATGGATGCAAACGAAGATCAACTTGATTTTCCTATTCTTTATGCCGCTGCACGAGAAGGTTACGCAAAATGGGATTTAGAAGATGAAAATGTAGATTTAACTCCCCTTTTTGAAGCTATTATAAAATATGTTCCTAAGCCAGATGGAAGTCCGGACAATCCGGCTCAAGTTCAGGTTTTTACACTAGATTATGACAACTATGTAGGAAGGATAGGTATTGCTAGAATCTTTAATGGTCGAATAAAAAGAGGAGATAATCTACTGCTTGTTAAAGCCGATGGCGAGGAGACAAAAGGGCGTATAACAAAACTTATAGGGTTTTTGGGACTAAATAGAATGGAGATAGAGGAGGCAGAGGCAGGAGACATCGTAGCTATTGCCGGATTTGAAGCAATTGACGTTGGAGATAGTTTAGTTGATCCCGCCAATCCTTTGCCTCTTGATCCTTTACATATAGAAGAGCCTACTTTAAGCGTTTTTTTTAGCGTAAACGACTCTCCTTTGGCAGGACTTGAAGGAAAATTTGTAACCGGTAACAAACTAAAAGAGAGACTTGAAAAAGAGATGGAAACAAATATTGCTATGCGTCTTGAAGAGGTCGGCGAAGGTAAGTTTAAAGTATCGGGACGCGGCGAACTTCAGATAACAATTTTAGCCGAAAATATGAGAAGGGAAGGGTACGAATTTAGTCTTTCTCGTCCTGAGGTTATTATAAGAGAGGAGAATGGAATAAGATTAGAGCCTTTTGAACTTTTAGTTATAGACGTGCCAGATGATTATAGCGGAGCCGTTATAGAAAAGCTTGGACGAAGAAAAGCGGTTATGAGTTCTATGACTCCCATAGGAGACGGTTATACGAGAGTGGAGTTTGAGATACCTGCACGTGGACTTATAGGTTTTAGAAGTGAATTTTTAACGGATACGAAGGGCGAAGGTGTTATGAATCACTCTTTTTTAGATTTTAGACCTTTTGTCGGGGAGGTTGAACATAGAAAAAACGGAGCGTTGATATCTATGGAAAAAGGTAAGGCTCTGGCCTACTCGCTTTTTAACCTTCAAGAAAGAGGCGTTTTGTTTATAGAGCCTGGAACTGAAGTTTACGTGGGGATGATTATAGGGGAGCATTCACGTCCAAATGATTTAGAGGTTAATCCCATAAAAGGTAAGAATCTAACAAATGTTAGAGCCAGCGGAAGCGATGAAGCTATAAAACTAACTCCTCCAAGAAAGATGAATCTAGAGCGTGCTTTAGAGTGGATTGAGGAGGATGAGCTAGTTGAAGTTACTCCAAAATCTATAAGACTTAGAAAAAGATATCTTGATCCTCATGTTAGAAAAAGGATGGCTAAGCAGAAAAAATAGCTTTTTTTTAAAGCGGTTTTTTTCCGCTTTTTCAAAATAGATTTCAAAAAACTTTTGGTATTATGCTCTTATATCTCAAAAAGGGTATAAGATGGAAATATTGATAGGATTAGCCGTTGCTATTTTGTTTGCCGTTTTGTTGTATAACTTTTTAGTTAGTAGAAAAAATCAAGTAGATAATATATCCGCATCAGTAGATGCTCTGCTAAAAAAAAGATACGATCTGATACCAAATCTTGTAGCCTCCGTAAAAGAGTATATGGAGTATGAAAAAGATTTGCTTGAAAAGGTGACAAAACTAAGGTCAAAAGCGCTTGATAGGAATTTGGATGAGATTCAAAAGATAGAGACTGATCAAGAGATCAGTAAACTTCTTGGAGATATATTCGTAGCGGTAGAGAACTATCCCGAATTGAAAGCGGACAAAAATATTTTACATCTTCAACATACCCTTAATGAGATTGAAGAACAAATAAGTGCGGCAAGAAGAGCGTACAATCAGGCGGTAACAGATTATAACAATGCCATAGAGATGTTTCCTACCAATATTTTGGCTAAATATATGGGATATAAAAGAAAAGCTCTGTTTCAAATAGATAAGAATCAAAGAAAAAGTGTTGACGTAAAAAATCTATTTAAATCATGAACTCATTTTCATCTCTTTTAGATATCTACTATAACGATTTAGATAAATATCTAGAAGTTTTTGAAGAAAGAAGAAAAAAAATTGCATTTAGATTAAAACTTTTTGCGTTATCTATCTTTTTGGTCTCCTTAATTTTTATCTTATATCTTATAAAGAGTAATAGTTCTATCGACTCTATTGTTGCAGTGGCTATTATAGCTTTGAGTATATATTTTTTTACGCTGCGATTAATGACTAAAAGTTATAAAAAAGAGTTTAAAGAGAAGATTATCAAGAAATTTATCTCACATGTAGATAAAGAACTAAAATATACTCCAGATGGAGTTTTTCCTCAAAGTCTCTATATCCTCTCTTCTCTTTTTCCAAAAAGATTTGATAGATATAGAGGCAATGATCTAGTTGTTGGAAAAATTGAGGGAGTTTCTGTAATATTTTCGGATATTCATACGGAGTATAAAACAAAAGATTCAAAAGGAAAAATTCATTGGCACACAATTTTTGAAGGGCTCTTTTTTATGGCCGATTTCAATAAAAAATTTTATGGGAAAACTTTGATTTATCCAGATATTGCGCAAAAATATATGGGTTTTGTGGGGCAGTTTTTCCAAGAGATTTTAAAAAAAGGAGAACTTAAGCTTGTAAAAATGGACAACCCCGCATTTGAAAAGGAGTTTGTGGTTTATAGCAGTGATCAGATAGAAGCAAGATATATACTTACACCAAGTCTTATGGAAAAAATTGTTAAAATGAAAAGAACGTTGGATAAGAGTATATATATCTCGTTTGTAAACAACTATATTTTTATTGCAATCGAGGCGATAGATAGTTTTGAGCCTTCCATATTTCGATCACTTTATGATATAACTATTATCAAAGATTATATAAAAGTTTTGAGATTTACCGTAGGATTGGTAGAAGAGTTTAATCTAAATAAAAAATTATGGAGTAGATTATGAATAAAAAAGAGCTTTTTTTAAATATGATGCATTTTAGGCACGCTTGTAAAATATTTGACGAAACAAAAGTTATAAACGATGAAGATTTGGATTATCTCCTTGAAGCTTTTAGATTGAGTCCAAGCTCATTTGGAATGGAACCATGGCGACTTTTGGTTATTGCTGACAAAAAGATAAAAAAAGATTTAAAACCTCTATGTTGGAATCAAAATCAGATAACTACCTGCAGCCATTTGATCGTTATAAAGATAGATAAAAAGAGCGTTTTAGATGATGAGTATATAAAAAAGATGTTTGCTAGAAGAGGATTGAGCGAAGATGCTACGAAAGCTTATATAAAAAGATACAAAGAGTTTTTAAAAAACCAAGATATCTCTTGTTGGTGTAAAAAGCAGTGTTATATAGCGGCCGCAAATATGATGAGTGCCGCTGCTTTTATCGGGATCGATAGTTGTCCTATTGAAGGATTCGATAAAGAAGAGGTGGAAAGATATTTTGAACTAGACACTAAAAAAGAAGAGATTGCGCTGATTTTAACTTTTGGATATAGATTAAAAGCAGCTCCAAAAAAACAAAGACTTTCAAAAAATGAGTTCGTAACGTTCTTAAAAGGAGAATAGATGAGAAGAATTTTACTCTTTTTGATTGTTTTTACCTACTCTTATGCGATTGTCTCTATAGAGCCAAAAGATATAGGAGAAAACGAGCCCGGTGTAAGCGCGGAAGGCGGTATCTCTTTGGAGATAAATAGGGGCAATACAGATACTACTTCTGCCAGTATATCGGCAAGAGTCCAAAAAGACAAGATAGATTCACTAATCTATGCTATTGTCAATTATGAGTATGGAGAGAGTAAAGGGGAAAAAAACAAAGATAGAGCGTTTTTACATATTCGAAAATTGATTGAGATTGATAATGATAATGTATGGGAAATTTTTGGACAGATTCAAAGAGACGATTTTAAAGATCAAAAATTTAGAGCTCTTTTAGGAGGCGGAGAAAGATATAGGTTTTATAACGATAACGGTAAAGCTTATATAGGAATAGGCGCTTTTTATGAAAAAGAAGAGATAAGAGATGAAGGTAGCGATAACTATTTTAGAGGAAATATCTATATCAGTTTTAAAAAAAGATTTAATGAAAATGTAAAAATGGCTTTTATATCATATTATCAACCGAGAGTTGATAAATTTAGCGATTATGAAAGTATTAGCTCTTTAGAGTTTAGCGTAAAATTGACAGATAAGCTAAGTTTATTGATACTTAGTAAATATAGTTACGATTCTAAACCGCCTAAAAATATAAAAGAGTACGATTTTACTCAAAAGATGGGCATAAGTTATGAGTTTTAATTGGCAATTAACTAAAATAGTAGGAGGTTAATATGAGTTTAGAAGAGAAAGTTTTGGAAAAGATGAGAGAGTTGAATAAACCCGTTAAGTCCGGGGATATAGCAAAAGAGTTAGGTGTTGACTCCAAAGAGGTTAGCAAAGCTATAAAAAAACTAAAAGAGGAAGGTAAAATAGAGTCGCCAAAAAGGTGTTATTATCAACCAAAATAGGATTCAGGCAAAGGCCTGAATCTCTACTCCTCTTTAGCGATAGTAGATACTGCGAAGAAGTAGCCCGCTATTATCGCTACAATAGCGGCGAGAAGTAGGGCAATACTTTTTTTGATGACAAACAAGGCTATAACTCCGATAGCAATTAGAGCTAAAACGACTATCATATATTTCATTATGACTCCTTTTGCGTTGGAACGCAATCTTTAGTGTTTGTAGTAGCTGGCTGGTATATTCCAACTAATCCTTTTACCCCTATGCTCATAACAATGTTATATAAAAATATCAAGAAAGCTACAAAAATCATTAATCCAAAAATCCCGGCCAATATCATATATGTGTTATACTCACCGTTAGTATAGATTGCGCGCCTTAACATACCATCAATACCTGCCATACCCATGAAAGCGCCCATTCCGATACCGCCTATTAGATGTAGCCAAAAGTGCCAGTTTGCCAATTTTTGGCTGTAAAGTTTAGTTCCGTTTGTTAAAATAGGAAATAAAACATAAATGGCGCTGTAAAGTGTCATAGTAAGACCAACCAATATAGCCACGTGAACATGCGTTCCTATAACCCATTGAGTATTGTGAAGAATTCTGTTCATACCCAAATCCGCTTGAATAATACCGGCTGGAACCGCTAGCATAAATCCTAATATGCCTCCGAGCAAAAATTTTAGTTCGTTACTCATTTTTAACGGTCTAGCTCTATAGAGCGTTACTAGCGTAATAAAAACTGCGATACCTTGAGTTACCAACTCAAAAGCGGTAACTACCTCTCCAGAGAGAACTTTTAAAGTGTTAGACTGTCCCTGGTCTGACATAAGGTGATGCGACCAAACCGTCCAAGAGACGACCATCTCTACAAATAGAGCCGCTCTTGCAATATTTTGCATAAAGAGGTCTTTTCCTGTTATAAGCATAGCTAAAAGATACCATGTTCCCGCTACAAAGATTAAAACAAGACCGTCTGCTATTAGATCAAGCCCCCACCAGAAGATATTTTTATATAAAAGCGCGTCAACCCAAGTATCTTTTAAATCGACTCCGAAAACCGAGCCTAAAAGATAGATTAAAATCAAAACTCCCGCTGAAGATATTACTATAGCGTTCAATCCCATATCGATTGTACCCCTTGAGATAGCGGCGATCGGTAGAGGCACAAGATGCTCTTTTTTCCTTCTTCTAAAAAAGTTTAAAAGCCCTTCGATACCTAGAGCCGACTTTAAAAGCTCCATCGATGGCTGTTTTTCCCAACCTTCAGGAGTATAAAGAATCGTTTTAAAAACGTTGTACGTATAAAGAAATGTTCCTATCATTATAAAGACTACACCCACAATATAGACTATTCCTCCGATAGTCGAAAACTGCTCGAAATCTACGGGTAAAGGCCAATATAAAGTGTACAATGGAGCGTAGCTAAACAAAAATCCGGCAAGCCACATTATAAAAGTTCCGCCCGCGATCGTTTGCCACGATAGATTGGCAAGTTTGAGACTATATATAGGCTTTTTCATAAGATAGGGAACTAAAAATAAAAATGCGCCAAAAACTATCATATATGAAGAACCGAATATTCCTACCATTGGATGTACGGTCATAATAGAGAAAAAGTGTTTTTCATCTATAAGAGGAATAGGTTTTATCTCATAAAGCCTCATTATCATACCTTCTAATGAAGCAAGTCCGTAATATAGAAGTCCAATAACAACAAATCTAAGAGCCATTTTTTGCATAGGGGTCATATTTTCATGTTTTAACCCGCCTTCGTAACCGTTAATAAGCGTCTGCATTAAACTCATATATCTCCTCCTTATTTCATCGCATACGGATCATTTTGTGAACAACCGATAACTTTGATAGCGTCTTGGACAATCATCTGAGCTCCTTTGGGACCGGAGTATTCTGTTGATCTAATATAGTAAGTGCCGTTTTTATGAAACTCCCACATAAGGTCGTTTCTACTTCCGGGAACTACTTGCATCTGGGCAACCATAGAGTGATTTTGTCTAAATATCCCAAATCCGTAAGTCAAATCTTCGCTAACCGCTTCAAAGATCACTTTTTTACCGCATTCTACGATCATAGGTTTCTCTTCCAAAATGATTTTGTGATCTTTGTAGGTTATATTGTAAACTTTATGCGCCTTTAGATTGGCTCTATTTAAGTCTATAGGAACCCAAGGAACGGTGTGATACGTTAGAAAGTGTAAACCTGTGCCTATAACTACCAAAATACCTATATATGTATAAAAAATAGGCGGTTTTGGAGCTTTACTTTGTCCATTTTGTGTTATGCGAATCGCAAACCATCCTATAAGCGAGATGGCTATTAGTGCGTAGATGGTATAAACCAACTTTAAGGTATCTAAGACAGCAACTGAATCTGCCATAATATCTCCTTTCTTAGCTTAAAATATCGAAATAATTATAATAGATAAAAAAATAAAAAATTTGATAAGAATCAAAAATATCCAAAGAATTTTTTACTAAATAGATAATAAATTGTATAAAAAATATACAATTATCTTGTCGTATGATTAATCTTTAAACAAACTAAAATTTAGATTATAAGAATTTTTTATACATTATTATTTTTTGTCTTTAATATGATAAGAAGACTGAGCAGTGCGATTAGCGAAGCGTATAAGAAGATATACTTTCCGTAAAAAATTCCGGCTAAGATACTTCCTATAAATCCTCCTAAACCGAAAGATATTCCGCCAAAAAATTGTTGAGCTAGCTTTTTATTTTCATATATTTGAAATAGGTAAGCGATAACCGCGGAATAGTACAAAGCAAAACTAAAGGCGTGCAAAGATTGCGTAAAGTAGGCGACAAATATTGAGTCCGGATATAAAAAGAGTAAAAACCATCTTACCACTGCGCTAAATATTGAGATTTTGATGAGAGAAAGAAGGTTTTTTCTCATAAGCGGCGTTTGAAAATAGAGCATAAATATTTCGCAAAGGACTCCAAAAGTCCAAAGATAACTAACTGTTTGATAACTTAAACCGTGCGAAGTTTCATAAATGGTAAAAAA
>JALWIX010000023.1 GCA_027082175.1 Campylobacterales bacterium | reverse complement strand
AGATTGTTCCGTCGTTGTTGGTTTATGATAGCGTTATGATAGCCGCACATGGTAATTCACTAAGAGCTTTGATAATGTTTTTGGAAAAAATAGAACCCCAAGAAGTATCAAAAATAGAGATTCCAACGGGAGTTCCTATCGTTTACCAGCTGGATAGCGAATTGAAAATTAAAGATAAAAAAGTTTATATAGATTAAAGTGTTGGTGTTAAAGTTGTATATTGGTGTACTAGTATATTGGTATATTGGGAAAAAATAAAAAAAACAATAACCAATACACCAATACATAAATATACTCAATACACTATTTTCCAATACACCAATACATAAATATACCCAATACACTATTTTCCAATACCCAATGTCTAATGTCCAACTTCTAAAGGAAATATCATGGTAACAGTTACTTCCTATGGCGGTGCAAAAACCGTTACCGGCTCATGCCATTTAGTGGAGTTTGAAAAGGGCTTAAAAGTGTTAATCGATTGCGGTATGTATCAAGGAGCGCAAGAGGATAAAAACTATGAACCTTTAGGTTTTGACCCTAGAAAGATAGATTATCTGCTTTTAACTCATGGACATTTAGATCACGTCGGGCGTATTCCTCTTTTAGTAAAACAGGGATTTAAAGGTGTTATCGTAGCGACTTCGGCAACGTTTGATCTCGCAAAAATAGTTCTTTTAGATAGTGCGAAACTTATGGAAGAGGAGTATAAAACCAGATTTAAAAAAGCGCAAAGAAAAGGCAAAGAAAGAGAAGTTAAAAAACCTTTATATACTGTAAAAGAGGTAAAATCTGTTTTTAAACAAAAAAAAATAAAAGTAAAATATGAAAAAAAGATTGAAATATCAAAAAATGTAATAGCCGTTTTTAAAGATGCGGGACATATTATAGGTTCCGCGTTTATCGAAATCGTATATTTTAAACATAACGCTAAAAAAAGAGTCGTTTTTAGCGGAGACTTAGGCAATAGATATAACAACGTCCTACCCTCCCCCGCAAAACCAAAAGCGGCTCAAACGCTATTTATAGAGTCAACTTACGGAGATAGATGTCACAAAACATATCAAGATAGTGTCGAAGAGTTTAAAAATGCCGTAATCGAAACTATATCAAATAAAGGAAACGTCTTAATACCCTCTTTTGCTATAGAACGTACTCAACAGATTTTAACTATTTTTAAAGAGATGGAAATAAAAAGAGAACTTCCTAGTAATGTTAAAGTTTTTTTAGATAGTCCTATGGCCATAAAAGCTACTAAAATCTACAAAAGATACAAACACTTACTTTCAAACCGTAACAAAAAGTTTGGTAATCCATTTAGTTTTTCGCAATTAAGACTTGTTACAAACATAGAAAACTCAAAAAAGATAAATAATTTAAAATGGGGAAACATCATCATAGCCGGAAGCGGTATGTGTAACGGAGGAAGAATCTTACACCATTTAAAACATAGACTTTGGAATGAAAAAAATAGTGTGATTTTTGTGGGATTTCAAGCAAAAGGTACGCTTGGACGCGAGATTGTTGACGGGGCAAAAACTGTAAAAATATTTGATGAAGATATTGTAGTAAGGGCAAAAATATACACTATAAACGGTTTTTCTGCTCATGCGGATCAAAAAGAGCTTTTGGAGTGGATAGAAGAGATCGACAACTTAAAAAATATATTTTTAGTTCATGGGGAAGAGAGTCGGCAAACTGTTTTTAAAAAAGCTATTGAAAAGCATATCGGGTTGAACGCTCATATAGTAGAACTTAACGAAAAAATATTTATATAAAAGGCTGTTTTTGATGAAAGAGTATGAAGTTTACGAGTTTTTAAAAAGTTACGGTATTCAAACTCCGCAATACAAAATATTTGATATCGATAAAAAACTCTTTTTCAACAAATTTCCCGCCGTTTTGAAAATATTATCAAAAAAAGTAACACATAAAAGCGATGTAGGCGGCATAAGAGTCGGCATTGATAGTAACGAAGAGTTGCAGCTAGCTAGAAACGAAATGGTTTTATCACTTCAAAAAAACGGTATTTTCCTAGATTCGGAAGATAAATTTATTGTCCAAGAAACAGTGAGGGGTGAAGAGTTTTATATCGGAGGCATATATGATGATATATTTGAGGAGGTTTTGCTTTTTGGGAAAGGCGGAACGCTGATAGAGATAGAAAAAGATGTTTGCTATATAGATACCGCATCTGAAGAAAGCGAAATTTTAAAAAGCTTTAATACCACAAAAATATCTAAAATTTTTCCAAAGTTCAGAGGTAAAGAGTATAAAATCGAATATGTTTTAGATGTTATAAAGAAGTTTCAAAAACTGTTTTTAAAAGAAGATATAATCGAATTTGATATAAATCCATTGATATATATCGACAGCGGCTTTATAGCAGTTGACGCTAGAATGAAGTTCGGAAAACCTAATAAAAAGAGGAAAAAAGTTCGAAAATACGATATTTTTCAAAACAAAAAAATCGCAATTTTTGGAGCAACCGACAAAAAAGATAAAGTTGGCTACGCAATTGCGAAAAACTCTCTAAAAAGTAGTTGCGACATATACTTTGTAAATCCAAGATTAAAATCTCTTTTTGACAAAAAAGTTTACTCAAGCGTGGAAGAACTTCCAAATATTGATACCGCAATCATAGCGATACCTTCGCGCCTAGTACTTGAGCTAGTTATGAAACTTGCAAAGAAAGGGGTTCAAAATATCATAATAGTATCAGCTGGTTTTAAAGAGAGTGGGAATAAAGAGCTAGAAGAGAAGATAAAAAAAGTCGCCGATGATTTTGGACTAAATATTATAGGACCAAATTGCTTGGGCATATACGACTCCTCCAAAAATCTAAATCTTACTTTCGCATCGGACAATATTTTAGCCGGAGATATTGCTCTTATCTCTCAATCTGGAGCCGTTTTAAGCGCACTATTAGATAAAGCATATTCGCATTCTATCGGTTTTTCTCATATACTCTCTTTAGGAAATATGGTCGACTTTGATTTTACGGATGCCGTAAGAAATCTTCAAAACAAAAATGAGTGCAAGTTTATCAATATTTATGCAGAAGGTCTGCAAGGTGGCAAAGAGTTTTTAAAAGCTATAAGAGAGAGTAAAAAAACCGTTTTTATTTACAAAACCGGAAAATCGACTGAAGCAAAAAGAGCGGCTTTCAGCCATACGGGAAATATAAGCGGCGATTATGAGATGTTAAAGAGTCTTTGCTATGCGGCAGGTGCCGTTATAAAAGATGATATCGAAGAGCTTGTATTTTCACCTAAGTTTCAAAATTTTGATGAAGTGCTTATCATTACTAATGCAGGCGGTCCTGGAACTATTTTAACCGATATTGTAACTCAAAGCGGCAAGAGACTTTACAGCTTACAAAAAGAAGAAATAGAAAAGTTAAACAGAGTATTGCCAGATACATGGTCAAAAAACAATCCGGTGGATATTATCGGTGATGCGACTTCTATTAGATATAGGAAAACATTAGAAATACTTTATAGTGAAAAGATATTGATATTTGTAATTGTTACCCCTCAGTATATGACAGATTCGTTAAATATAGCCAAAATTTTAGCAGGCTATAAAAATATCGTTCCCGTATTTTTCGGTGAAGAAAACTTTAAAGATGTTTTTGAGTATTTTAAAAAAGACGGAATTCTCTATTTTAACGATTTGGAAAATATAAAAAATATACTTTAACTATTGTTTTTCGACAAAATATTTTAGTAGTGTTTATGCTTAAAATTTATGGGCAAGTTAAAATTTTGAAGGTTTGTCTACAAGCTTATAAATCAAACGTAAAATCTGGATTTAATGAAAGAGCTGGTAAAATTTTAAAAATTTATAATTTTTAAAAATGTAGGAGTTTTAATGAAAAAAGTAGCTATTAACGGTCTAGGCAGAATAGGAAAGATGGTTCTTTGGCACTATGTAACAAACAAGCCTGAAAACGTTGAGATAGTTATAGCAAACGGAGGAAGCGGGACTCCTGAAGATTTGGCGTATATGCTTGAGTTTGACTCAGTTCACGGCAGATTTCCGGCTTCTATCGAGTATGATGACAACTCTTTAACAGTCGGAGGACAAAAAATCGAAATAGTTGACGAAAGAGACCCGTCTAAACTTCCTTGGAAAGAAAAAGGTATAGATATAGTTCTTGAGTGTACAGGAAAATTTACAAAAGGAGCGGATGCCGCAAAACATATAGAAGCCGGCGCTAAAAAAGTTCTTATTTCAGCTCCCGGAAAAGAGGTTGATTTAACCGTAGTAATGGGAGTAAATCATGACTGGTATAAACCGGAGGAGCACCATATAATCTCAAATGCAAGCTGTACAACAAACTCTTTGGCTCCTGCTATGAAAGTTTTGGAAGAGAGATTTGGCGTGGAGTACGCTTCAGTTACGACAGTTCACGCTTATACCTCCAGCCAGGTAACGATCGATAGAAAAAAACCAGGAAAACATAGACGAGGTCGTGCCGCGGCGGTAAATATCATCCCAACAACAACAGGAGCCGCAACCGCAACAACAAAAGTTATTCCTTCATTGGAAGGCAAAATGAACGCTATGGCTTTAAGAGTTCCGGTACCAGACGGAGCAATAACCGAAATAGTCGCAAATCTAAAAAAAGAAGTAAGCGCTCAAGAGGTAAACAAAGCCTTTGAAGAGGCAATGCAAGGAGAGCTTAAAGGTATTTTAGAAATAACTTACAAAGAGGTAGTTTCTACTGACATACTTGGAAATCCACACTCTTCAATAATTGATGGATTATCCACTCAGGTAATCGGCGATAAAATGGTGAAAGTTCTTGCTTGGTACGATAACGAGTTTGGATATGCAAAAAGACTTCTTGAGCTAGCAAGTTTGGTGGCTTCAAAGATGTGATATGAATATCGCTATTATGGCTAGCGGCGGGGACTGTTCGGGTATGAACCCCGCTACTAAAAGATTTGTGGAGTACTCCATCCAAAACGGTATAACTCCATATTTTATCTATGAAGGTCTAGAAGGCCTGATAGATGGCAAGATAAAAAAAGCCGCTTTTACAGATGTTTCCGGTATCATTTACCGAGGCGGGACAATTATCCGATCCTCTCGCTCAAAAAAGTTTTATGAAAAAAAATATCGTCAAATCGCATACGAAAATCTAAAAAAACACTCTATAAATACCGTTATAGTCTTAGGGGGCGATGGAAGTTTTAGGGCTTTTGAGATTTTTAGCAATGAATTTGGAATAAATTTCATAGGAATACCGGCAACTATCGACAACGATATCTATGGTACCGAATATTGTCTCGGAGTTGATACGGCTTTAAATATTATAAGAGGCGCAGTAGATGATATTAGAGATACCGCAAGCAGTTTCAACAGAGCTTTTGTTATAGAGACAATGGGTAGAGAGTGCGGATATCTTGCCCTTATAACTGCACTTACAAGTGGAGCTGAGATGTGCTTAATACCCGAAGCGTCTTATAATCTTGATAGTTTAAAAAAGAAGTTTTTAAAACAGATTGATGAAGGAAGAAGATATTTTATAGCAATAGTGTCAGAAGGTTTGAAAATAAGTGAGGAGATAAAAGAGTGGTTTGAAAATGAAATAGGGTTTGAGAGCCGTTTGACGGTTCTTGGACATATCCAAAGAGGCGGCAATCCTACGGTTTTTGATAGGCTTACTGCTTTTGAGTTTGTTACATCCGCTTTAGATTTGGCTTTAAAAGGAGAAAAAAACAAAATCGTAGTTTATAGAAACTCAAAGTTTGAGAGCATCGACTCAAAAATTGTTACAACAAATAGATATAAAATAGACGAAAAATTGATTGAACTAGCCAAAGAGATGATGGAGTAGATATTTTAAAAACTTCATCTAAAAAAATTTAGCAATAACTTTTGAGATCGTTCAAAACTCCGTGTCAAGTAACTATTAGTAGCAATTATTGAGATGCTGCGCCATCTTCCTAAACCTCCAAAAATTTATCTAACCTACCTTCAAAAAATATAGCCAATTGAGAAAGTGTCAGATTCCAATTTTTAATTGGCATTGTCCATTTTTTCTGGGCATTTTTCGTTTCACTTCGTTCAACATCACTGTAAGCAGAAGAATGGATACTGTCAAGTTTTGTTTGCAATTTTCCTTACCAGCAAGATAATTGTTCATTAGCTTAAGCAGCTTTAAGCTGCGCTTCATAGATTTCCATAACCTCTTGAAGCTTGTCTGGTCTGATATAGCTTCTTTCAATTTTCCAATCTTCAGTATATTCCATAAGGTATGTAGCAATAAGCCTAAGATAAGACTCTTTTGATGGAAATATTGATACAACCTTTGAACGTCGTCTAATCTCTTTGTTGATTCTTTCTAACACATTTGTATTTGTAGAATTTGTCCTCCCCTGCATAAGTTCAAAAAGATATGGCACTCCTGTAAGGAGGAAAAGGAGTGCAAATCAGATACACGTTACAAGGGGTTAGAGGGTATAAAAGACTAGAGAGGATATATTACAATTCGCTTATGATAAGC
>JALWIX010000022.1 GCA_027082175.1 Campylobacterales bacterium | reverse complement strand
TTGATACGATACAAAGAGTTACAAATGGTATAAAGCGCTATATCCTCACAATGGTTGACCCAACCAGCAGAGTTGCCTTTGCAGTCGCAATTCCATCCAAACATGCTAAACATACGGCAAAAGCTTTAGAAGCTCTTATAGACGGCATCTCTTCTATCAAACTCTATAAAACTTCCTCTCTAGCAATCCTTTCCGATAACGGAAGCGAATTCAAAAAAGAGTTTGACGCTTTAATAGAACAAAAAGGTCTCACACATTATTGGACATATCCTAAAAGCCCTAAAATGAACGCACATAATGAACGTTTCAATAGAACTATTCAAGAACAATTTATTGACTATTATGAAGACCTACTCTTTACAGATTTGGAAGAATTTAATAAACATCTTGCTAATTGGCTCGTCGATTACAATACCAAAATACCACACTATTCACTTAATTTTAAATCTCCGGTAAAATACCTTCTTGAATATCATAAAGAGTGCCATATGTTGTGGACTTATACAATTTATTGACAACTGAAATATTTTGAAGTATAATTTCGTCTGTTTTTAAGGCTGGGTAGCTCAGCTGGTGAGAGCGCTGGTCTCATAAGCCGGAGGTCGACGGTTCGAGTCCGTCCCCAGCTACCACTTCTTTTTAAAGTTTCCTCGCTTTTATAATTTACAAAATCAGGAGCAAACAAGGATTTTTGAATCATCTAGCGTTTCTGAATGTTTAAAATAGTTAATTTACTCCGTACATCCATTTTTTAAGATTTTAATTTTTCATAACATTTTGTCAAAAAAGTTCGGCTCTTATTTTTTCAAAAAGTTCGTATTCTCCATCTTTTATACCGTCTGAGTATATTATCTCATTAAGATATTTCATAAATTTTGCTTTTTGAATGGGGTTGTCTATAAAAGCTTCTTTTAAAAATGAGATATGCTCATCATAGTTTGTATCATTAATAGCTTTTTTAAATAAAACTTCAACGTCCTCTTTATCTAAGCCAAATTCTTTTATAAAAAAATCATCAAACTTTTTTCTCTCTTTTTCGGAAATACTACCGTCGGTTTTTATAATATTGCATATTAAATATGCTAAAGAATCGCAAAGTTTGTTTAAGTCAAAATTTTTTTTCATTGCTTCGTTCCTTTTGATTTTTTTTAATCTTTTAAATAACCGATCTTTTCTAGTAAAAATGCGGACAATATGAAAATGATTACTAGAAAAATTATAAAATAAAATATTAAATCCATAACTATCAGCGTCTCGATTTGGATAAGTAAACTGTATATAAAATAGATTGAAATGATTCCTAAAAGAACGTCGCTTACTATTCCAATATGATTTTTACTATATCTTTTAAATATAAAATAACTTATAAATATTGCTAGAAAAAGCAGAATAACCGCTGGTAAAAAATATTTTAAAATTATTTGAAGTGGCTCTTTTCTTTTTATCTTTATAGTAAGATAATTAATATCTGATAGTAGGACTTTTGATCTGCTATCCATTCCGTTTTCAACCTTATAAATATCTCTTGAATAAGTAGGAAAATGTTTGGTAATTATCCAATTATCGGATATTGTAGAATCATAATTTTTTTTATCATTAATCATCTGTATCATTATAGGGTTTTTAGAAAAGTTGTTTGAATAAAAAGCGATGTTTATAATTTGCTCATCATATGGGAATGTAAACAATTTGCTATTGATATTTGTTGTTAAAGTTACGCTATAAACTTTATGATATAAATCTATATTTTGAAATGAAGTTATTTTGCTTATATTTAAAAGTTTTATATCTAATTTGTCTTTGTTTGCAGATTCTATAAGTATATCTTTACCTAATTCTATGTTTTCATCTATGCAGGCAATCCTAACTATCATATCTATTTTTGCTTTTGTAGCGTCGAGAGTTAATATTTTTAGTTTTTTTATCTGAGGTGTAATGTATACTGTATGATACGTTTTATTGTCCATAAGTTGGATAGGATAAAGTAGTTTTTGCCCTGAACTTAGCACAAAAAGGTAATTATTTAATATACCGTATTTTCTAATGACATTAAAATATATACCTTCTTCTTGTTCAAAAGCGAAAACATATCTGGTTTTTTCTTCTATGAAAGGGTTGTCAATAGTTGTCTTTTTTAAATTGTTATATACTATTCTGTGAAGAACATCTATATCGCTGTCAAAATTTGTCAAACCTCTTAAACCAAGTAAAATTTTTGGATAATACCACCTAAAAGCTTGATCATATCTTTGAATATATTTTTCATCTTTATATTTGATATTTTGTAGATACTCATATTCAAAAATATTTTTTTTATTGCTATATACGGATGAACTCGTAAAAACCTCTTTGTCATTTTGATAACTATATATAGTAGAAAAATATGGCAAATAGAAATATACTTTATAATTTTTATCATACAAAAATTCCAAGTTTTTTAATATAAACTCAATCCTGTCTATTAGAATTTTACTGGTTTTTGTGCCGTTGGCAGATATAAAAATCAATGCGTTGTCGCCATACTTATCTAAGAATGTTTTATCTATATTTTCAATATCTATATTAACTTTCTCAACATCGGGATTGGCGTTACTAAAAGATTTTAATATTTCTTCCGGATAACTTCCGGGTGTTTTATCGTAAACGTTTATGATTTTATTAAAGTTTATTATACTTTTTAATCTTTGTAAGTCTTTAGTTTTGTTGTACTTTGTTAAACTACCTGTAGAAAAAACTTTTCCTTTATATTTTTTTAACTCATCTATAGTTGACGCGGCCGTAATTATTGGCGTATCAAGAGGAAGATATCTTGCCACTTCTCCAAAAGTCTTTGAAATTCCTGGAGCTATGATAAAAAGATATCTATCTTTTAAAACTTTTTTTAAGTTTTTAATATCCTTTTCTATTAGATTTTTCTTTTTTCTGTCGATATAGACATTTGTATATACGATTTTAATATTTGAATATCTGTTTTCAATCTCTTTTTTAACTTTTTTTAACCCTTTTTCAAAAGCCTCTATGTCTTTTCTTAAAGGGTTATAATAGGTAATGACTAATATTTTGTATTCGTTAGCATAAATAACAATTGTCGTTAATAAAAAAATTAATAATTTAAACATTTATAAATTTCCATGTTTTTAGTTATATTACTATCCGTAGATATAAAAAAAGTCGGTATTAAGATTAGAGTATTTTTACCGTATTTTACTTTTTCCTTATAAAAAGATAGATTCTTAGGATTTATTTCTATTAACTCCAAATAATTTTTATATTTTTGCAGTATATTGTCTATCCAACTGGCTATATTATTGTTTTTTTTATCAAATTTTGCTACATATATGATCAAAAATATATCTTTATTTAACAGTGCGTCTAAAGCATCGTCTTTTGCCGTATATCTAATATAAGGGTTTAACTCAAGTGAAGTTAGGATGTTGTATCCGGTTATGCTGCTGCCTGATCCGAAAGTGCCTACCGAAATATCTTTAATAATTTTTAATTTTTTATAGTTTTCATCTAATAATGTAATATCTTTAAAAAGTCTATCTTTTTTATTTTTAATTGCATAAATCGCTTCGGCGTAATTCTCTAATTTTTTTATAAATCTTATCTTTTTTCTGCTTTTTATATCTGAAAGTTTTTTAAAAAACTCTAGCACATCCCCTTGCACTATCGCATAAGAAGGTTTTTCCGAACTAATCAACCTTTTTATGTTATCCAAACTACCTCTTGTTTCGATAGGGCTCAATTTAAAGTTACATCTATTTTGCGCTTTTAAAACCAATGAAAAGTAATCGCCATTTGAAGAAGCGGTATAGATATCTAGTGAATATAGTTCTATGACTATTAAAATTATAATCCAAAGTTTTTTCATTTTCAACTTTTTTTTTAAAATTAATCAAACAAATATTACAAATTTTTTACAAAATATTCAATTAAAATTAAATAAATATTATAAAATCTCTATTACCCCCGATTGCACGGGGTCTAACACAAAAAGAGAGGAAAAAAGGGTCCATTGCAGTTAGAAATTGAGTATCAATTTTGACACGGAATTTCTAACGGTCCCAATGCTTTTTAAATTATCCGTTCTCTTTTATATGTTTGATGAGCCAAGCTGTATTGATGATATGATAAATATTGTTTTGGAAAGAGACAGTGCCCTTTAAAAAATATCTCTCTTCCATAGTTAAAAAGTAAACTTGCTCTTTTGGAACTTGAACAATATCGACTATATCATCTACAAACATAGTAAATTCATAATTATTGTCGTTATATGCGGCTTCTAGTACCAAAAGCATTTTTTGGGTTGCGTCTTTACTCTCTTCGCCGAGTAGTTTAGAGATATTAAAGAGTATATAGCTTCTAGAGTCTAATGCCGCTATTCCTTCGATATATTTGTTATCTTCAAATGACCTTGTTAAATGCACATCCTCCTCTTCGCTTATCTCTTTAACTCTTTCCATCATTATGGCAAAATGTTTAGAGCCTATTTTTACGATAAGAAACTCTTTTAATTCTTTTTTTAAAGTTGAGAGAAGCTCCTCTTTCTGATAAGACTCTTTTTTTGAAACGATAGCGTGTTTATCCATCAGCGTATTTAGGAAATTTTCGTTGATTATCGATATGGTTTCATCTTTTAGTAAAAAAAACTCTTTTATGATATCTTTATCGTCTTTTAAAGAGTTTATTTCGTTTTCAGAAATAGTAACGATGTTCAATACCTCGTCAACCGCTAAACCTAGATAAGAGTTATCTTTTTTTAGTATGAAGATATTTTCACCCAATGCTCCTTCAATATTTAAAAGTTTTTTTAAATCGATAAGGTTGATCAATCTTTTTTTGATTTGGTATATACCGGCGATATATTTTTCTTTTGGAACATATACGCCTTTTTTTGCATCGTCAAAAACTTCTACATAATTTATTTTTGATACGTCGATAGCAAACTTTTCATTATTTAATTTAAAGAGTAAAAAGCTATGTTCGTCTCTGTTTATTTTATGCTCATATCTGCTCAATATCATATCTTTTTCTCTGTTTTGATCCGGTTTTATGGCGGGGACTTCTATGGTTTCGTTGAAAAACTCTTCTTTTAACACCTCTACGACTTCGTTTCCGTTTGCGTAAAAAGCAACTTTGTCCGAGTAGTTGCTTTTATCTTCTATTTCGTTTATTTGAACAATTTCGTCAACTAAAAGGGCAAACTCTTTACCGTTGGCAGCATAAATGATTGCGCTTTTATCTTCGAAATCGTCGCATTCATTAAGTTTGAGCAGTTTTTTTAAACATACTAGAAAATAAAAACTTTCATTATGTTTGATTTCGCCCACCACATAAGGGGGCATCATAACCACATCGAAAACTTTTTCTATGTCTACTATCCACTTGACGTTGTCTATTTCGACGCCGAAAAAAGAGTCGTCGATTTTGAAAATGAGCAGATTAGTCATTTTTATTTTCTCCGCTTAGGTTTGATGACAAAACGAACAGTTTGTGAGCTAGAGCCTGCATATCTTTGCTTATGTCTAGTATTATTTTCGCCGCCTCTTTCGACTCTTTTGTATTGGTATAAGAAAGCTCGGCGGCTTCAAGTATTTGGTTTGCGGCAATTTTACTCTGTTCTAGCGCGTTAAAGATATGTTCTACCAAAGAGACTCCAATGTCTACAGTTTGTAATACTTGTGATAGATTCTCTTTGTTTTTGGCTAATTCATACTCTATTCTTACAAGTTTTTCGTTTTCACTGTTTTGAGTTAAGATTATGTTATTTACAAGTACGTTTATTTGGTCGTTTTCCTCTTTTACGTTATCGATTATATTTATGACTTTATTGAGATTTTCCTCGGAAGTGCTAGCTAACTCTTTGATATCTTTGCTTACTTCGCTAAAGCCTAGTCCCAACTCACCGGCTCTAATAGCTTCTACGGAACCGTTGATAGATAAAGCGGCGATTTGCACTATTGAGAGCTCTATCTTTCTTATCATGTTGTTTAATGAGCTTATTTTTGAGTTTATAAAATTTAAAAGAGGCACAACTTCTTCCGAGTTTTTAGTGTTTTCCAAAACAGTGACTTTTATTTTTGCCACGGCGTTGACGACTTTTTCGAACTCAGTATCTATCTGGTTGACTTTTTCGTAAAGATTTTGAAGAAGTTTTTTTGACTTTTCGACCTTTTCTAAAGCTAGATTTACGACTTCATACGCTCTTTTAGCGTCTTCTTTTGAGATTTGAGCGGCTTCTTCTATCTGGTTTAACGCTTCAACTACTTGCTCTATGGAGTTTTTTAACTCTTCGTTTGTTCCGCTTAACTCTTCTGCGGCAGAGGCCAACTCTTCAATTGTTGAGCCGTCAAGATCGTTTTTTTCAATCTTTTCAACTATTTTTTCAATTGCCTTAGCCGCCTCTTCAGCTTGAGAAAAAGAGCTTACTTGCACGGAGACTGTATTTGTGATTTCGCTAACCGCGCTGGCGCTCTCTTCTGCCGCCGCCGCAATGGTTTCGGCATTTTGGTTAAGATTTTCTACTTCTTTTGCGGCCTCTTTGACATTTTTTACTATCTCTTGAGTAGTTTTGATAGATTCATCTATGTAGGAGACAATTTCACTCATTTTTTGGGAACTTTCGTTGGCTATTTTTTCTGCGTTTTCCATGTCTGTTCTTAGAGAGTCCATACTTTTTTTAGAGTGTTCTATCTTTTCTTGGGTGAGATTGACTATATCTTTTATGTTGGTTACGTATCTGTTAGACTTTGAAGCTATTAGTCTTATTTCCGATGCCATAATGGTAAAACTTTTTCCTTTCTCTTTTGCTTTTGCGGCTTCTATCGCCGCGTTTAAGGCTAAAAGAGAAGTTTTTTTAGCAAGTTTTGTTATAAGATTGACCGCGTCGTCTATCTTTTTTGAACTGTCGTATAGCTCTTCGGCTTTATTTGCTATATTTGTCGCCATTTTGGCTGTCGTATCTATTTTTTCTTTATCTTCAAGGATACTTTGATTTGCTTCTTTGATGAGGTCTTGAAATTTTACGGAGATGTTCATTATTTTTTCGCTATTTTCTTCTAAAGTTTGAGAATTTCTTCTAATCTCTTCAATAGCGCTTAGACTCTCTTCCGCCGCTCCAGCGTTCTCTTCGGCTGCCGCCGCGATCTGTTCCATGGTTCCTTTTAATTCCTCTATAGCCGTTAAACCTTCCGAAGTTTTGCTCAATAGCGCTTCGGTTAATTTTGATATATCATTGCTCTCGAACTCTATATTGTTGGTAAGAGTTTCACTGCCTTTAAGATTTTGCTCGTTTTTATCGCTGTTTGAATCAAATGAATTTTTAATAAATCCCATAATGTCTCCTTTTTAGTCGGTTATAAATTAAAGTAAACCCGGTTTATAAAAGTAGAATCCTTGAAAATAATCTACTTTAAGCGTTTTTAGTATATTTAGCTGATTTTCGTTTTCTATCCCTTCGGCAACTACCGAAAGATTAAATATATGTCCTATTTTAGTGATTGCTTCTATTATAGCGTAATCGTTGAAACTATGCTCAACATTTTTAACAAAACTTTTGTCAATTTTCAACTCTTGTATAGGAAGTTTTTTTAAGTATTCAAAAGAAGAAAACCCAGTGCCGAAATCATCAATAGAAAAATTTATCCCAAATTTAGTAAGTTCTTCCATCTTGGCTAATGCGGATTTTATATCTTTTATAAGTGTGTTTTCCGTTATTTCAAAGGTTATTTTTGAAGGATCGATTTTGTATGAGGAGATAATCTGTTTAGTTTTTTTGATAAAGTTATCGTTTTCAAACTGTCTAGGGCTTATATTGATAGAGATATTGACGCCTTTTTCTTTTATCTTTTTGCAAGTTTTTTCCAAAACATACTCACCTAATTGAATGATAAGTTGACTCTCCTCGGCAATGGGTATAAAACAGGCCGGACTTATGTATTTTCCGTTTTTTTTCCATCTAAGTAGCGCTTCGTAACCCACTATCTCTATATTTTCGCTGTTTAAATAAACTTTAGGCTGATAGACGATAAATATCTTCTCTTCTTTTAACGCTGATGAGAGATGTTCTTTGATATATACTTTCTTTTCAAGTTCTTGTAAAAAGCGTTCGTTAAAAATCATAATAGAGTTTTTATGTTTATTTTTGGCTTTGTACAAGGCTATGTCGGCATGCTTTAGCAATGAGTCGATATCCATATTTGGCTCTACAAACGCAACTCCTATGCTAACCGTTATATTTAGTACGGTATTACCGTTAATTTTAAAAGGTTTGGACAAATCTTGTTGTATTTTTCGCGCAAGCTGATAACTTTCCGTTAGTATCTCTTTTTTCTCATTTTTTTTATAATCCAAAAAAATCACAAACTCATCGCCTCCCATTCTAGCGAGGAGTTTGTCTTTTTTACAAAGGTTTAGAAGTCTCTCTTTGAGATTAATTAACAAAATATCGCCTATAGAGTGTCCTTTTACGTCGTTGATCTCTTTAAAGTTGTCTATGTCTATAAAAAGCAATCCTCCGTAGTATCCGTTTTCGTTATAAATCTTTAGTATCTCTTTGATATATTCGATAAAAAATTTTCTATTATATAGACCGGTTAAATAGTCGTAGTTGGATAAATATTTTATTTTTTTTTCTTTTTGGATAGTATCGGATAGATCAAAAACGGAGGTGATTCTCAATCTTTTTCCAAAAAGTTGAGTCTCTTGCCCTTTGACCAACACCCAAATTTTTGAGCCGTCTTTCTTTTTGATTTTTATTTTATACGGTTCGGTTTTATTTTTTTTAATATTGTTTTTAACTAAGTCGATATACTCTTTACAGATATAATCGTAAATAGAGGTGTTAATAACTTCGTTTTTTTCAAAACCTGTGATATTTGATAAAGTTTGGTTGCTATAGATGATAGTGCCGTCCAATTCTAAAACAAGCATACCTTCAAAAGAGTAGTCTAGCAATTTTTCAAAGAGAGTGTTCATTTTTTTAAATGAGGAAAAATAGTTTTTATTTTTCATCATAACTCTTTTTATTGATTTTTGTTTGAAGGTATTTTTTATGATGCTAAAAAGTTAGTTAATTTTATCTTAAATATATTTGCTTTATATAAAAAAGTTACCGTAAAGTATCAATATAGCCGGATAAAAGAGATATAACGATAATTTCACAATATTTTTATTTGAAATTTTGTTTTTTAATATATAATTTTTTCTTTTTTTTATAAAGTTTTAACCCCTCTTTTTTTATATGATACGGTATTTTTTTGGGTTCTTTTTGGTATTTGTAGCTCTCTATCTTGTTTAAAAACGCTTCTACCTCCTTATCCTTTGGGGCTATTTTTTGTAAAACTATTGAAAATTCGTATAAATCTTCTTTATTTTTAATTTTTGGTTTGTAGAGTTTTTTTTGTCTTTTTGGTTTTAGAATAATAACAAAAAAAAATATAAAACCAAAAAATAGCGCCAACAAGTAGTTGTGATAAAAGTTAGGCAAAGGCAAAAGTTCCATTATCTTCCTAAAAAATAGTGTTGAAGTTTTATAAAAATATTGTCATTATCAAAAACTTCAATAAAACCTATTGCGTTTTCTCTAAATTTTATATAATTTTTTTGCAGCTCTTTTTCGATATTTTTACCATATTTTTTTAAATTTTTACTGTTTAGCATATAGTTAATATTTTTAAGGTTTTCGTTATCCACAAGCTCGGCTTCGTCGCCGGTTTTGATGCCTTTTTCTATACTGTCTCTTGCTACAACGGCTAAAATCTCATGTTTTTGGCTAAAAAGAGTTAAATCTATATCATATAGAAAATCTCCTAAAAAAATAACAAAAGATTTCTCTTTTATCGCGTAAAAGAGTTCGTTTATAGAGTTAAAGGCAGGCTTTATACCTACTAACTTTAATGAATCGATGTTATATAACTCTTCTTCAACATTAAAAATATTTTTATAAGGCAAAGAGAGTTTTATACTGTTTTGCAAAATATATCCGCTTCTAAAAATATCTCCCGATTTTATCGATGAAAAGCCTAAAATGGCAAAAGCCTCAAGAAGAGTCTCTATTTTTAATCTTTTTGAGCCAAAAAACAAAGAGCCCGACAACAGAAAAACAGCTACTATATTTCTTCTCTTTTCTTCTTGATTTATACGAACGTATGGTTTTTGCATTTTTGCAGAGATTAACCAATCAATCTTTTTGGCGTCGCTCTCAAAATCATACTCTTTTAACTCTAAAAAGTCGTATCCCTCCCCGCTAACATTTGTGCCGTAAACCCCTACCGAGTTTGAAAAAACCTCTTTTTTAGTTTTTATGATAAGCGTTTCTATATCCATTTATAAGTGTCCTTAAGCCTATGGTATCGGTAGCTCTTTTATAATCTCGTCTAATATATAATCGGGTGTGATATTTTTTGCTCTCGCTTCATAGGTTAAAATGACTCTATGGCGCAAGGTAGGTTTTACAACTTCTAAAATATCTTTAGGAGTAACGAAATCTTTTCCTTTTAGATAGGCTTTTGCTTTTGAAGTTTTTAAGAGATCGATACTTCCTCTAGGGCTGCTTCCATACATCAAGTTTTGATGTTTTCTTGTTGAAAAGACTATATGAAGTATATATCTTTTAAGCTCATCATCTATATGAACATTTTCAACCTCATTTTTTGCATTTTCTATCGTTTTTGCGTCGGCTACCTGTTTTATTTCTATATCGAAATTTTTTTCGGCTCTGTTTAGTATCTCAAACTCATCGTTAATATCCGGATAATCCAATAATATTTTCATCATAAATCTATCAAGCTGAGCTTCAGGCAAGGAGTAGGTGCCCTCTTGCTCAATAGGGTTTTGCGTAGCCATAACGATAAAAGGAGTCGGAAGTTTATAACAACTTTCCGCAATCGTTACTTGTCTCTCTTGCATAGCTTCAAGCAGAGCGCTTTGAACTTTAGCGGGAGCTCTGTTGATCTCGTCCGCTAGCAGTAAGTTTGTAAAAACGGGTCCTTGTTTTATATAAAAACTATTTTTAGACATATCGTAAATTTGGGCTCCGATTATATCGCTTGGGAGAAGATCGGGAGTAAACTGCACTCTTTTAAAATCGATACCAAGCGTCTTTGCCAAGATATTGACGGTTGTGGTTTTAGCAAGTCCCGGAAGCCCTTCTAAAAGCAGATGTCCCTGGGCCAAAAGAGCGATAAGAATAGACTCTATCATCTCTTGTTGACCCACAATTATTTTTGAGATTTCCTTTTTTATATCTTGAAAAATCATTTGCAACCCTTCTTCCTAATCTCTTTAATTATCTCTTTTTTTATCTTTAAAAGATTTAAGTTTTCCTTATTTGCGATAGCCTCGTCTAATCTGTTTTTTATATTTTTTAAACAGTTTGGATATTTTACGGTTATAAAAGCTAAAAGCTCTTTTTCATCTTTTGCCTTTATTATTTTTTCAAACTCCTCTTTTCTAATAAGCAGATAAACCAGTATCCCGCTAACGGCGCCTGCAAAAAAGATGGCAAGATATTTTAAAAACGAAATTAAACTTTTATAAAAAGGTTCTATTTTGGGCGGATCGTCTATTTTATCCTCTTTTATTTGACTTTTTTTAATCTCTATAGAGATAGGTTTTGTCTTTAGAACCAAATAATCTTTATAATTAAACTCTTTTAATTTTACGGGAGGAATCGTAAAACTTCTATCAGATATTATCGCATATTGAAAGGTGTAGTCTATTTGAGCGCCGTTTTTAGTGTATTTTATCTTTTTAACGGGTTTGTCTTTTAAAATTTTTAGATTGTCTCTGTTTGGAAAAATATCTTTTATATGGGGAGGGTATCCGGTTCCCGTTATATTGAAAGTATAATATATAGGCTCGTACTCTTGGGCTATTTTTTTATCAGTGAAAGATTTTATTCGGAAATTACCGTAAAGCTCAACTTTTTTTACCGGTTTTACCTTTATAATCGATGGTTTAACTTTTATGGTATAAACTGTTCCTTCAATTGGAGTTGTTTGCTCATAGCCCGTTCCAAGTATTTTGTTTTGTATCTCTTCGAAAGGCGCTTTTTTTACGCGAAGTTTATAGTCTATTTTGACTTCTCCCTCTTTTAGAGGAAAAAGAAGGTATAAAAACTCATATCCGAAATCTCTGCTCTTTTTATTCAATAAAACTACTTCGTAGTTTTTGCTTTTTATTGGTTCAAAATTGATCCAATCAACCTCTTCTTTCTTCTTTTCAAAAAATTTCAGATTGATTGTTATCGGCTCTTTGATATATGGTTCTTCTTTTGAGATTTCGATCTGATAGTTTGCCGCGAAGATTTTTAAAACAATCAAAACGCTACCAAGGATTTTTTTCATTTACGTAACCTTTATTGATAAGTTCGTACACTTTTGAGCTAACGGGAATCGATTTTGTTTTTTTAAGGGAGATGGAGCTATTTTTTGTTTTTTTACCGCCTTTGTCGCTTGAACTTTTTATAGCGAGATTCATGTTGGCCGAGCCGGCGCTTTTACTTTTTTGTTTTGAGTTTTCATTTTTTTTTGGGACGATTTTTTGTTTAGAAAAGGGTAAAAGCTGTTTTTTTTGATTTGTTTTAAATACAAGATTTGCTATTTTTTTTAAAGTGCTCTTTTTTGGAGATAGTTGCATCGATTTTATATAAAACTTTTTGGCATTATCATAATTTCTCATCTTTTCATAAGCGTATGCGATGTTAAAAAATATTTTTGATTTTATCTCTTTATCTTTTGTTTTTATGGATTTTAATATTTTTATAGCTTCGGAAAACTTTCCCTCTTTTATTTTGGTGACGCCAAGAGCGAATCTAGCCTCTAGATAGTTAAGATTTTTAAAAATTTTTTCAGCCTCTTTAAAATCTTTTTTGCGAAATTTTTCATAACCTTTTTTTAGTTCATACTCATCTAAAAGAGATGCGTTTAGCGAAACTATAAGAAGTAGAGGAAGGAGATTTTTTATAAATTTTATTTTTGAAAAGATTGTGGTAAAAATGTAAAGATAGAGCATTGAGGCTATAAAAAGAGGGATAAAAAATAACTCTATATAGATTTTTTCTTTATTTTTAGAGTCAATTTTTTTAATCCTGTCTAAAATATTTAGATAATTTGTTTCGTCATAAAACTCATTGACGCTGAGTTTAGATAATTTTATAAAATCCTGATTTAATCTGCTAACTACCAATTTTTTGTTAGAATCTTTTAAAAAGCCTTCATCAGTTGGTATAAGTTCCCCCTCTTTTGTGGCAACTTTTACGCCGAATATTTTGATTTTGTTTCTTTTTGCGAACCGAGCTAGCTCTTCACTATTTTTAAACTCTCCTCCATCGCTGAAAATTATGAGATTTTTTTCGCCTTCAAAATTTGCTACGAATTTTAAAAGATTTTCAAAATCTGTGCCTTTTGAGAGAATATATCTTGTATCTATACTATCAAGAGCTATTTTTGATATCTCTTTGTCGTTTGTTGGAGGAGTGATGATCAAAGGATTGGTTGTGAAAATTATTAGAGATACTTTAATGTCTGAATTGTCTATAAACTCTTTTATCATATTTTTTGCCTGCTCTAATCTGTTTGGTTTGAAATCTTTTGCTAACATTGAGTTAGATACATCAAGAGCTATATAAACCGTATTTTGAGCTTTACTGTCAGAAACGCTTTTTTCTATAACCGGTCTGGCTAAAGAGATAAAGATAAGCGCTATAACTATGGGTAAAAGTTTAAATTTAGAATCACTTTTTTCAATAATAATCTTTTCATTGAAATATATTAAAGCTTGCTTTTTCCTAATATAAAAAAAGAGCAGTAACGAAGGTAGCGTAAATGCTAAAATCCAAGGATAAAGAAAACTCATCTTAACCTTCTGCTTTTTATTATATAGTAAAGTGTTAAAAAAAGCGCGAACGATAACGGAAAAATAAACAGTTCCCTTTTATTTACATAATTGCCGCTTCTTATAGGACTCTTTTCTAGCGTATTTAACTCCTCAAATATATTTTTTAAATCTTCACTATTTTTGGCGGCAAACATTTTGCCTTTTGTCTCGTAGGCTATTTTTTGCAAAAGGTTTTTATCAAACTCATCACCTATTCCTATCGTATAAATTTTTATCTTTTTCTCTTTTGCAAGTTTTATAGCTTCTTTTGGAGAAACCTGTCCGCTATTATGATATCCGTCGGTTAAAAGAATTATAACTTTATTTTTTGCATTTGACTTTTCAAGAGCTTTGATGGATTGATATATAGCTTCTCCTATCGCCGTACTATTTCCAGCAACGGAGGTATCTAGATAATCGAGTATAAAATTGAGCGCTTTTAAATCGAAAGTAACGGGAGAAGCGATATATGCGAAAGAGCCGAACACCACAACTCCGATATTATCATCAAATCTCTTTTTTAAAAAATCTTTTGAGAGTTCTAAAACTCTTTGAAATTTGCTTTTGCCTTCCATGTCAAAGCCCATTGAACCGCTAGCATCTATTGCTAAAACCAGATCTCTTCCTTTTTTTTGGTTGGTTTGAGTAAATGAGTATAAAAAAGGCGAAGTTAATGAAACGACAAGAAGAATAAATACGGCAACTATTAAATAATCTTTTTTGGGCAGCCATAACTTTGGCAAAAAATCTGTTTTTGAAAAGTATATTTTTATATTTTCCCTTTTACATCTAAAAAAACATGGAACTAAAAGTAAAAGTAGAAAAAAAAGAGGATAGTCAAATCCTAAATTCACGCCAAATTGCTCCACAGTACGTAAACTATACCCGTTAAAAGTCCGGCAAAGATTCCGGCAAGCAGATCGTCGGCCATAACCGCTAGGCCTCCTTTAAGTTTTTTTTCCGCTTTTCCTATGAATGAGGGTTTTGAGATGTCTAAGATTCTAAAAAAAATAAAGGCTAAGGTTATCCAACTCAAAGATATTTTTGGAAGAAGGCTTATTGCTATCCAAATCCCCGCTATTTCATCAATAACTATAATATTATCGTCGTGAGTTTTATGCTCTTTTTCATATCTGTCAATCTCTTTGACGGCTATAACCGTTATTAAAATAGCCAACAAAAAAAGAGTCGATTGGGGAAAAAGTTGTAGTATCAAAAGGGCGATAAAAGCTCCAAAAAGAGTTCCCCAAGTTCCGGGGGCTTCAGGCAGTAGTCCGCTGTAGCAGCCTGTTAAAAAACATTTTCTAAGTTCCATCTTTTTCCTTCTTGCTCTATCTTTGTTACGTTAATGATGTGGTTTGGTAAAGTTTCATTAACTCTATATAAAAATCTTTTTCGCTATGCTCTTCCATAATACCCGAAAAAGGTATAAAGTTATAATAGAGCTTTTCTAAGTTTTTAAATCTATTTGGAAAAAGCTCGCTAAGCATAATGGCGCTTATCTCTTTTCTTACTAAAACGGCCGGCGGCAGTATGCCAAGCTTTAGAAGTTCGAGGATCGATTCGCTATTGTATGAGATATGGTGATGACTTCCGTGAGGGCAAGTGTTGGTGCTAACAAGCGTTTTGCATTCGTTGCAGTACACAAACTCGCTAATGGTCTCTATATCTATATTGACTCCTTTTATAGTGTCAAATACGCTTTTTATAGTGTTTTTATCGTAATAAAGCCCTACGCCCGCGTGGTTTTTGCCTATGATTAATTTGTTACATCCAAAATTTTGGGCTACTATAGCATCTAATATAACCTCATTGAAACCCGCAAATATGTATGTGTTTTCAAAAGGAACTATCAAAACCCTGTTTTTAGGAAGATAGTTTTTAACAAAATAGTTAAGCGCTTTAAATCTTAATTCGTAAGTAAACTCGTCTTTTGAGTACGGTTTTAGTAAAAATATAACTATTAGATCACTGTTTTCAAGGCTCAATCTTATAAGTCTTTCATGAGCTCTATGAAGAGGTTTAGCCGCCATCATAATAGCGGCGACGCTCTTTGCGCCGATCGCTTTTTTCGCTTGTTTTATCATATCTTTAGTCTTTTTTACTTCGCCGAAATCTACCCAATACTCTCCGCATACGGCGTAGTTTCCAAGTCTTTTAAGCGTATCTTGAACGCCGGGGTGGGACAGATCGTCGGTGCCGTATATATTTTTAACTCTCTTTTTCGGATCTATTTTAAAAACTTCTTTTACGCTTATTTCTCCTACTTTTTTACCCTCGACAACTAGGTCTAAAATCTCATCGGATTTTGCGTTTTTTAAAACTTTTTCGTTCCTTTTCCCGCTAGGAGCTAAAATAAAAGAGAATGGAAAGGTTTTTCCTTTGTATAGTTTTTTCTCATCGACCTCTTTCGCCTCTTTTTCATCCATTAGATGTGTTACGGGATTTAAAAGACCCTCTTTGGCAAGGGCTAAAGTGGCTAAAGCCTCTTTGTCTATATAAAGCGATTTTTCATTTTTTCTTGAAGATTTCATACTTTTTCCTCTTTTCCCATAGACTTTTTCTAGAAATTCCTAATTTTTTAGCAAGCGATGTATCGGGAAATTTGTTTTGATAATTTAAAATGATATATTTGACATAATCGTCAATTGAGAGTATGTCGTTTCTATCAAAAATCTTGTTGTCACTTTTTATTTCGGTATAGTTTATCGGCAAATCTTCCTCTATTGAATCCGTTGTCGATATTAGGGCGTTTTTATTTTCTATTATCTCAAAAAAAATCTTTTTTTCACTCTTTTTAAGCACTTGAAAGTCCGTAATATAAAGTAGTTGCGTATCTTTTTCACTCTTTATCTTATTTAAAGCTCCCGTTTCGCTAAGAGAGTAAAACTTAAAAGGCTCTCCGTAAAGTTTTGAAAATTCAAAAGCGAAAAAATCGGCATATTTTTGATAATTCGTTTTTATAATCAAGGGGAGTTTTATTTTTTTGTTTATCCCTTCTATATTGATACCTTTTAAAGAAAAGGAGAGATATTTTTTATACGCCATATTCTCTTTTTTTATAAGCTCAAACTCTTTGAAATGGTTGATTTTTCTTATAAGTTCTTCCATCATAAATGGTTTTAGTATATAATCTTTCGCTCCGGCTTTTAAAGGATTTGATACCGTATCGTTGCTAATGTACGATACCAGCAAAATGATAATAGAGTCTTTATAATGCTCAATTACGGGATAAAAATCTTGCCCGTTTATATTTGTCGATAGTAAAACAGCGTCGAAATGTTCATCTTTTATCGCGTCTTTTATTGTTGCAGCAACTTCGCAGTTATGTCCTATTTCAGATAGTTTTGCCGCGATGCTTTGAGCAAGATAAATTTCGTTTTCCACTATTAATATCTTCATCTTGAGCCCCCTATAGCTTTGACCCAGTCAAAATATTTTAAATTAGCTATACTCTGTACGGCCACTCCCTCTTCTCTACCTATAAAGCCTAATTTTTCTGCTGTGGTGGCTTTTATATTTATTTTATGTTTATCGATATCTAAAATTTCGCATAAGAGTTTTTTCATCTCATTTTTAAAAGGTGAAATTTTCGGTTTCTGAGCTATTATAGTCAAATCTATATTTATTATTTCGTAACCGGTAGCGCTTAATAGGTTTTTTACTCTACGCAAAAGCAGTTTAGAGTCTATATTTTTGTATTTTTCGTCATTATCTGGGAAAAGCTCTCCTATATCGCCAAATCCGGCGGCTCCCAAAAGAGCGTCTATTAAAGAGTGTATGGCCACATCCCCGTCTGAGTGTCCTTTAAACCCGAATTTATCCGTTATCTTAACTCCGCCTAAAAACATTGATCTATTTTCGTCAAAAGGGTGGATGTCAAACCCTATGCCTGTAAAAATCTCTTTTGATGGAGGTTTTAAGCACTCTAGATATTTTAGGTCTTCTTTAAATGTTAGTTTATGGTGCTCTTTTTCCCCTTTTATATATGTGACTTTGCCTCCAAAGTGTTTGATTGCGCTGCTTTCGTCGGTAAAAACTATGTTTTGAGACAACGCTTTTTTCAGTAACGAGGTTTTTGAGAGTTGGGGAGTTTGAATAAGTTTAACCTCGTCTCTATCAATTGTTTCATTTTTATACACTACCGTGTCGCTTACGTTGATATAAGGGGCTACGCAGTCGGCTTTATTTAAAAAAGAGATCATTTGTTCGATAAACCCTTTTTTGATGCATGCTCTAGCTATATCGCTAACTAAAACATAATCGGTATCTACTTCGTTAATAGCGTTTAATAGAGACTTTTGCCTTGTTTCGCCACCCTCTACAAATTTATAATCGGCAAACTTTTTCATAAGCTCTATTTCGTCTTTATGAGACGTAATAACTATTTTTTTAAATTTATAAAAACTTTCAAAACGTTTTGTAACATATAGCCAAAGCGGCGTATTATCGACTCTTAACCACTGTTTTTTACATTTAAGATTAAACCTGGAAGACTCTCCGGCTCCAAGTAACACAAGGGTTAATTCAGACAAAGTTTATCCTTTTTCTTAATGTGTTACAAAATTATACATCACAAAAGCTTTTTTTTATCTTTTTTATGTAACATAATGAAGAAGGTTGAGCGGTTGGATAGTTGACTGTTGAGTGGCGTGCGACTTTTCTACTCAATATTGTTGAACTATTTTAACCTTTCTAACAAAATAAAAGGATTAGATATGAGAAGAGAATGGGTGGAAAAAAGAAAAAACGATAAAGTTAGAACTCAGATGTATTATGCAAGGCGGGGTATCGTTACGGAAGAGATGAGATATGTCGCCGAAGTTGAAGGATTAGAACCGGAGACTGTTAGAAAAGAAGTGGCTAGAGGAAGGATGATTATTCCGGCAAACATAAATCATATCCATCAAAAGCCTATGGCCATCGGTATAGCCGCGAAGTGTAAAATAAATGCCAATATCGGTTCTTCCGCACTTGCAAGCGATATAGAAGGAGAGGTTGAAAAGGTAAAGGTTTGTCAAAAATATGGCGCCGATACCATAATGGACCTTTCTACCGGCGGCGATTTGGACGCTATAAGACAAGAGGTTATAAAAGAGGCGCAAGTTCCTATCGGAACGGTGCCAATCTATCAAATATTGCATGATTGCAACAATAAAATAGAAGATTTGACTATAGATAAAATGCTCGAAGTTATAGAGCGTCAAGCAAAGCAGGGAGTAAGTTACTTTACTATACATGCAGGGTTTTTGTTAAAGTTTATGCCGCTAGTGGCAAAAAGAAAGATGGGTATCGTTAGTCGCGGCGGAAGTTTGATGGCAGCTTGGATGATGCATTATCATAGAGAAAATCCTTTTTATGAGGCGTATGACGATATTTTGGAGATATGCAGAAAGTATGATGTGTCTTTGTCATTAGGCGATAGTTTGAGACCAGGATGCTTGTATGATGCAAGCGATGACGCGCAGTTAAACGAGTTGAAAGTGTTGGGAGAGTTAACTTTAAGAGCTTGGGAAAAAGATGTTCAAGTTATGATAGAGGGTCCTGGGCACGTTCCTATGAATCAGATAGAGAGAAACATAAAAATAGAAAGAGACTACTGTTATGAAGCTCCTTTTTATGTTCTAGGACCTTTAGTTACCGATATAGCTGCTGGATATGATCATATCTCTAGCGCTATAGGCGCGGCGATGGCTGGATGGTATGGCGCTAGTATGCTTTGTTACGTTACGCCTAAGGAGCATTTGGGACTTCCTAACGCAAAAGATGTTAGAGAAGGAATTATCGCCTATAAAATAGCCGCGCATGCCGCCGATATAGCTAGAGGAAGAAAAGGCGCTAGAGATATTGATGATGCAATGAGTGACGCAAGATATAATTTTGATTGGAAAAAACAGTTTGAGCTAGCTCTAGACCCGGATCGCGCCAAGGAGTATCATGACGAAACATTGCCTCAGGATGTGTTTAAAGAAGCTGAGTTTTGTTCTATGTGCGGACCAAAATTTTGTAGTTACAAGATAACTCAAAATATTATGGAAGAGCATGGGGCTTAATTGATTAAAATCAATAAATTTTAAAATAAAATAAGATAAAATTACTCCGAATTAATAAAAGAAGGAGCATCAAATATGCTAAACGAGCAAAAAGTAAATGAGGTACTAAGTACGGTCACATATCCGGGTTTTACAAAAGATATCGTAACTTTCGGTTTTGTAAAAAAAGTGGAGATTGATGGAGAAAGAGTTTTTGTAGAGCTTGACATCACGTCAAGCGCTCCGGAAGTAGCGCAGCAGTTAAGAGACGAGATCACTAAAAAACTTGAGATTCAGGGCGCAAAAGAGGTTATAGTATCTATTAAACAGCCTCAAATACCTAGGGAGACCTCCAGTAGAGGCAAAAACATAGCGCCTCAGATTAAAAACTTTGTTATGGTTAGTAGCGGTAAAGGAGGCGTAGGTAAATCTACGACAACCGTTAATCTAGCGATAGCAACCGCTATGCAAGGTAAAAAAGTAGGTATTTTAGACGCTGATATTTACGGACCGAATGTTCCTAGAATGATGGGTATAGTGGGCGCTCAACCTGAAGTTGTCGGCAACAAAGTAAAACCTATTATGGCGTACGGCGTAGAAGTTATGAGTATGGGCGTTTTGATGGAAGAGGGTCAGTCTCTAATCTGGAGAGGCGCTATGATAATGAAAGCGATAGAGCAGTTTTTAAGAGATATCCTTTGGAGCGATCTTGATGTTTTGTTTATAGATATGCCTCCAGGAACAGGAGACGCACAGCTAACATTGGCTCAAAGCGTTCCGGTTACCGCAGGTATCACTGTAACTACTCCGCAGATGGTAAGTTTGGACGATAGCAGAAGAAGTTTAGATATGTTTAAAAAACTACATATTCCGATTGCTGGGATAGTTGAAAATATGAGCGGGTTTATCTGTCCAAACTGTAATACCGAAAGCGATATCTTTGGAAAAGGAACCGCGTTAGAGGTAGCTTTAGAATACGGCACTAGCGTTCTTGGACAGATACCGATTGAGCCAGCTATAAGAGAGGGAGGAGATGCCGGAAAGCCGGTAGTATATCATCATCCAGATAGCGAAACGGCCAAAAGATTTCATACTGCGGCGGATAATCTTTGGAAATTTATTGAAAAAATCAATGAAGAGGGCGGCGTAAGTAACGAAGCTATTCAACCTACCACTCCTCCAGGCGTTAGCGCGTGTTCTACCGGTAGATAGTATAAACGGGAAGCAACAAAAGAGAAGAGTTTCTCTTCTCTTAACCCTAAAACTCAACGAAAAGCGCCACTCAGATAAAGTCTATCGCAATCAGGTTTGCTTTTAATCCTTCATTTAGCTCACATAATCTATAATAAATAACAAATTTTCCTGTTTTTTTAAATCTGCGTTTATTCACATAAAGAAGGTGAAATGGAAAAATATAAAATAGCCATATTAAATACTAAGGGCGGTGTGGGAAAAAGTACTGCGAGTATGCAGTTGATTGTTCCATATTTATATCAAAAAAGCGGTTTTCCTATCTCATATTTTGAGTTTGATGATGAAAATGAAGACGCTATATCTTTTGATAAAAGCAGACTTATATGGATAGAGAAGGTGAATGTAACAGGAGTTGATTTAAGAGAGCAGTTACGCGATATTTTACTTTTGGAAAATAGCATATGTATGGATGTGGGCGCAAACAAAACCACCGTTTACGTAATGGATGCTTTGATTGATAGCGGTATGATACACGCTCTTGATTTGGTCGTTATACCTTTAATGGATGGCGAGCTAGATGCCGTTAGCGCCATAAACGTTTATCATAAGTTAAAAGACGCCAGCTCTGATTTAAAAACTGTTTTCGTACTCAATAGATGGAATGAAAATAGAGAGCTAGAGTCCCAGTTTGATCTTTTTTTAGGTGATAAATACGGTTTTTTTGATACAAAAGGACTTATAAACTATATTGATGAAGAAGATAGAAACTATATTGTTTTAGCAGATAGCGACGCCATAAAGTATTCAAGAGGTTTTGGAATAACTCTTTGGGAGTTGGCGAATCAGACTGAAGATTTCGATGAGCTTTTAAAAAAAGCTATAAAAAACGGCGCATCAAAACAGGAGGTGAAAAAACTAAGCTTTAAAAAGGCGTTGAAGAAAGATTGTGAAGTTTATAACGATAAATTTTTGAAAGCGGCTTTTAAAAAGTTGGATGAGATTTTAGGGTAAAGTATGCTAAAAGCATACTTTATGAGAAGAGGTCTTCATATTTTTTCTCAAGCTTAATCAATCTTTCGTCGATAATGCCCGCAGTTATGTCTATATGAAGATTCTCTTCGCTAGCCGTAGTGATATGTGTCTCTAAGTTTATAATCTGATTCTTTGCCGCTTCTACCAACTTAAGCATTTGAGAGAAGATTATCGTAAAGCTTCCTCCGTCGTTTCCGCTGTGAGCCGACTCTATAAGTCCATTTATATGGATAAAGTCGAGTCTGTTTATAAGCACGTTTAAATCTTTGATATTGTAGTAGATATTTCTTAACTTGCTTTTAGAATCATATACGTTTTTTGATAGTTTTTCCGAATAAAACTTCAGTAACTCAAAAAGATCGCTTATGTTTTCGTTTACCTCTTGCTCTTCTTTTTCCGAAATAGACTCATATATCAATTTTTGAAGCATCTCTTTTAAAAAATAAACAATCATATCGATCTGCATTTTACAAGATAGTATGTTAAAGCTGGTCTCTTCTATATCTTTGTTGGTTTCGTTTATAAGCTCCGTAAGTTTTAGAATCTGTTTTTCGCTATATTCCGCGTTTTTTCTCATTTCTTGAGACAACGTTGAGAAAGAGACCCCCTCTTTTTTTATTTTATAACTTTCTATAGAGGCGTTTAGAGAAAGAAGTCTTATCTCTTCCGCAAGTTGATAAACAAATCTGGATTTTTCGCTCAACTCTTTGTTCATATCTAAAAAGATGCTGACTTTGTTGTAGATGCTTGTGTAGTATCTGTTTAATCTTAAAAATATCGTTTGTAAAGAGCATAGTCTATCGGCTATCTCTTCGTTTCTTTTATCTTGCGATTTTTCTATATTCCCGCAGACGGTCAATTTTTCGTCTAACTGAAGCTCCCTGCTTCTCATCTCTTCTAAAAAGGCTTTTTTGCTAAACTCCTCATAATTTTCGTATCCCAACTCTTTTATTTTGTTTAACATGTATTCTAACGCCGCATCCATTCCCTCTCTTTGCTCATACGTTAAGATATCTTGATAAAGGTTGGGGATTATTTTAAATATGTCCGAACTCGGTTTAATCCTTATGGAAAGATATTTTTTTATATTTCCCTCTTTGTCAAACATAGGGTATATGCTAGCTAAAACCCAGTAGTAGCTTCCGTCCTTAGCCATATTTACAACATAGCCTACAAAAGGTTTTCCTTGTTTTATGGTGTCCCATAAAGCTTTAAAAACGGCTCTGGGCATATTTGGATGGCGTATAATGTTGTGAGGTTTGCCTATGATCTCCTCTTTTGAAAATTTGGATACTCTAACAAATACGTCGTTTCCCGAAAGTATTATGCCTTTTAGATCCGTGGTAGAGAAGAAGAGCTCATCTATATCGAATTTTGATTCTATATTTTTAGGCTCCACTCCTCTTTTATTATAAACGTTTTTAAACATATGCCAACCTTTATCTGCTTAATTTTTGCCTCTCTTTTGTAGTGATAATAATATAAACTTTCATCAATTCGGTAATGAGCGAGTTAGCGCTTTTTGCTAGTTTGTTTAGAGTCTCAAAAAGTTCGTCGCTTCTATTCTCTTTTTTGAACCTTAAAGCTTCAAAAGCTAGGTTGTGCACCTCTTTATGATACGGCTCTATCTCCTTTAAGATAGCCAAAACTTCGTCGCCATACTCTTTCAATTCGCTAAAAGCTTGGTTTGAGTAGTACCATTTGCCAAATTTACAAGTGGTAAAATCTTGTAGCTCTTTGTTGGAGTCGAGATCCAAAATCTTTGTTACGTCTGTCAAAAATACGGAATGATCGTTGATAGCGTTTAATATCTTGGTATATGGGGTATCAAACTCTTTTGAGAGAATG